>RZYB01000010.1 GCA_009930495.1 Deltaproteobacteria bacterium | reverse complement strand
TAGCCGATGCAGCCGACGTCGGCCGTGCCATAGCCCTGGCGCATGATCAGATCGAATTTCTTTTCCATGTTGGAGCGCATCTTCTCGGAGAATTTTTCACCGGTCACGAAGGCCACTTCCAGATAGAGGTCCTTGCGCAGGTTGAGGCCCTTTTCCTCGCCCTTTTGCGCGAGATGCATGAGGTAGCTCGGCGTGCCGACATAGCCGGTCACGCGCAGCTTCTTCATGATATCGAGCTGGGTGCCGGTGTTGCCGGGTCCGGTGGGAATCACGGCGCAGCTCAGTTGCCGCAGTGGTTCCTCGAACATGAGGCCGGCCGGAGCCATGTGGTAGGGAAAGGTGTTCTGGACCAGGTCCCCGGAACGGAATCCGGCGGCATAAAAACTTTCGGTCCAGCCCCAGTAGTCCTCGCCGCGATCCTCGGGATCGAAGATGGGACCGGGAGACAGGAAGACCCGGCGCAGCTCGCCGAGATCCTTGGTCAGGAGACCGCCCAGTCGTGGGCCCATGGACTGGAGAAAGATGAGTTCTTTCTTTTTGAGGATGGGAACATGTTTGAGATCGATAAGATCCCGAAATTTTTCCACGGAAAACTGGGCACGGTCGAATCGTTTTTTTACGTCCTCGGAATATCGGTATGCGTACGACAGCAGCTCCTTGAGCTGGATCTGGTAGTATTTTTGGCGTTCCGTGGCGTCCAGAACTTCGCGCCGGCTGAAAATACCTTCAGTGCGATCCTTGCGGGTCATCAGCACTCCTCCTTGGGGGGCTTGGTCCGGCCTGGCCGGGGTTGGGGATGTCGGAAAGGTTCATTTCTATAGGAATAAAAAAAGGATTTGCAAGCGGTAACTTGCAAATCCTTGAAATAGCATGCGTAAACGAAAGATTTAGTCCGTGGCCGCGAGGCTCGTGGCGTCCTGGTCGTCCGTGGGCTGGTCCTCTGGATCACCGCAAGTATCCGAGGATTTCAGCTCGGCGTAGGTTCGCGCAAAGACCAGAAAGCCCGTGTGCGCGACCATGCGGTCGTCCGGGCGCAGCCGTTCGGGCACGGGCTTGTAGTGGCGCAGGAGGATCTCGAGCACTTCGATTTGCCGAAAGGGGCCATCTTCCATGGCCTTGAGCAGATCCTGGACCTGGTTGGTGGTTGGCAGCAAAAAGCCGATGGGCGCGCCGGGTACCACCGCGTTCGGAATATGCCGGACAACGTCGCTTGGCTCGCGCACATCGAGAAACAGGGCGTCGGCGCCGTGGGCATGGAATCCTTCGGACACGTCGTGATGGAACTGTTCGACGCGATGCGCCAGACCGATCCGCTCCAGATTCTGGTGGCAGAGCGTGTAAAATTCCTCGCGGCGTTCATACGTGTACACCTTGCCGGTGTCGCCCACCAGCCAGGCCAGGGCCGTGGTCAGACCGCCGGAGCCACAGCCGGCCTCGACCACGCGACATCCCGGACCGATGCCGAGCTTCATGACGATATAGCCGATTTCCTTGGGGTAGATGATCTGGGTGCGCCGTTTGACGGACTTGACCAAGTCGTACAGGGAGGGCCGCATGACCGTGAACGGGTAGCCCTTGTGGGTCAGGACCTGCTGCCCCCAACCGGCGGCACGCACCTCGTCGAGGTGCAGGATGCCCTCGTTGGTGTGCATGACCTGCCCTTCCTGGGCGGAAACAAAATAGCGCTTGTCCTTGGCGTTGAGCAGCATTACCAGCTGTCCCGGTTCGAGCATGAAACCTCCTTCCAAAGTGGGTAGGCTGGCCTAGCCACGCCCCTATTCGATGTCAAGCAATCCCCCGCCGGGACGGATGGTTTTTCTTGCTATGGAGCGATTGCCTGGGTAGGGAAACACTCTGACACTCGGTGTGCCGCGCGCCCGGCTCCGCCCGGTTTTTTTTCTTCGCCACCCGCCGTGATCAAAAAATTTTCCGGCCTTCCGGTATGTAAATTTGTTCTTTTTCCCGACTTGGACGGAACCACTTTTAGTAAAGGAAATTTTATGGGTGAAAAGCAGAAACGCAAGATGTTCATCAGCGTTTTGCCTGGGGAGTTGGTGGAAGTCGCCATCATGGAAGATGGCGTTGTCGTTGAATATTATGTGGAGATGCTCCATCAGAGCAAAACCAAGGGAAACATTTACAAGGGCAGGATTCACAATGTGGATCAGGCCCTTCAGGCCGCGTTCATCAATTACGGAGCCGAAAAAAACGGCTTTCTCCAGGTCGACGAGGTCCATCCCGAGTACTATCTGGCCGATGTTCCTGGCCGGGGCAAATATCCGCCATTACAGAAAGTCCTGAAGCCAGGTCAGGAGGTTCTGGTGCAGGTGGTCAAGGAACCGACCGGCTCCAAGGGTGCTTTTTTGACCACATACCTATCCATTCCGGGGCGTTATTTCGTGCTCACGCCAGGGCGCGAGCAGCTTGGTATTTCCCGCAAGATCGAGGACGAAAAGGAGCGCGAGCGGCTCAAGGACATCGTCGAGGAATTAAAGCTCGACGAGGGGTTGGGGGTTATCGTGCGCACGGTCAGCGAAGCGCAGAGCAAAAGCAATCTTTCCCGTGATTTACAGGTTTTAAAACGGCTGTGGAAAGATATCCGCAAGAAAGGGATCGGTTCGGAATCACCCGCGCTGATCTACGAGGAGAAGGATTTGGCCTTTCGCGCCATCCGTGACTATCTGACCCCGGATATCGCGGAGTGCTGGGTGGACGATGATGAAACCGCCAAGCAGATCACTGATTTCGCCGCCCTTGTGTTTCCCCGCCGCAAAACGTTCATCAAGGCCCACACCGAGACCGACAAGACCCTGTTCGAGCGGTTCCGCATCGAAGCCCAGTTGCAGCGCATTCTCAGCCGCACGGTGACCCTGCCCAGTGGCGGCCAGCTGGTCATTGATCATACCGAGGCCCTGACCGCCATCGACATCAATTCGGGCAAGATCGGGGGCGAGAAAAATTTCAAGGAAATGGCCTTGCGCACCAACATCGAGGCCGCCAGGGAAATTCCCAACCAGCTCATGTTGCGGGATATCGGCGGACAAATCGTGGTTGACTTCATCGAAATGAAGGACGGCAAGCATATCCGCGAGGTGGAAAAAGTGCTGCGTCAGGCGTTGAAGGTGGATCGGGCGCGAACCGATATCGGGCGTATTTCCAAGTTCGGCTTGCTCGAAATCGTGCGCCAGCGTCTGGGCACGTCGGCCCTGTCCGCGAGTTTGGAGCCCTGTCCGCACTGTTCCGGGGCCGGCACCCGGCGCAACTTGGAATGGCGGTCCATGCAGGCCTTGAAAGACATGTATCGCGAATTGCGGAAAGACAAGCAGTCCGAACCGTTTTCCTACCAGACAGATGCCGAGCTTATGCAATATCTCTTGAATCGGAAGCGTGAAAAATTGATGGAATACGAACAAACATTCGCACGCAAGATATTCATTACGCCTTCTCCCATCGCCGTTTGTTCATTTTGCTAGGTTTTTTATCATGAAAATATTGGTTCACATTTGTTGTGGGCCGTGTGCCATCACCGTGGTCCAGGACCTGCTCAAGGCCGGGATGGATGTGACGGGGTTGTACTACAATCCAAATATCCATCCCCTTCGGGAATATTTGCGTCGCCGGGAAGGCGTGGTCCAGATGGCCGAACATCTGGGGATTCCCGTGATCTACAAGGACACGGAATACGATCCCCAGGTTTATTTCCGGGCCGTGACCTTCCGGGAGGCAAACCGCTGCCTGCTATGTTACGCCTTGCGCCTGGAACGGACCTTGTCCATCGCCCGGCGTGGAGAGTTCGACGCCTTCACCAGCACGTTGCTGTACAGCAAATTCCAGAAGCATGACGAGATCCGGACTCTGGGGCATGATTTGGCCACGGGCTCGGGCGTGGCTTTTCACTACCAGGATTTTCGTCAGGGCTGGAGCGATGGCATTGCCGTGTCCAAGGAATGGGGCATGTACCGGCAGCAATACTGCGGCTGCCTGTATAGCGAGGCCGAGCGGTACGCCTCGGAATTGCGTGCCCTTGGGTAGTCTGCGGCTGTATGTTCACGTGCCGTTCTGCGTGCGGAAATGCGCCTATTGCGCATTTTATTCCGAACCGTATCGCGCGCGGAACGCGGCGTTGTTTATCGACCAGGTCATGACGGAAATATCGGTACGCGCGGGGCGTATTGGCGCCGCTCGCGTAGCCAGTGTCTACATCGGGGGGGGGACGCCTTCGGTTTTGAGCCAGGAGCAGCTGGGCGCGGTTTTGGACTGCGTGCGCCGGTGTTTCTCCGTGGTGGCTGGCGCCGAAATCACGGTGGAGGCCAACCCCGAGTCCGCCTTGCGGTCCGATTTCTTGGCGGGCTTGCCGGATTTGGGCGTCAACCGCCTTAGCCTGGGCGTGCAGAGTTTTCGGGATGACATGCTGCGGCTGTTGGGGCGTCTTCATTCGGGTCGGGAAGCGGAGTTGGCCTTTGGCGCCGCTCGTGCCGCCGGATTGACCAACATTGGCCTGGACCTGATCTGGGGTTTGCCCGGCCAGACCGTGGCGGCTTGGCTTGAGGATTTGCGTCGGGCGGTGGCCCTTGGCCCAGAGCATTTGTCCTGCTATGGTTTGAGCCTGGAGGAGGGTACGCCGCTGGCCGCGCGGGCGGTTCGGGGCGAGCTGGCGCTGCCGGACGAAGACGAGTCCGTTGGCATGTATTTGGATGGATCGGAATTTTTGGAGTCGCGAGGCTATGCGCACTACGAGATTTCGAATTACGCCCTGCCAGGGCGTGAAAGCCGGCATAACGCGGGGTACTGGGCCCAGGACGATTACCTGGGGCTGGGACCGGCGGCCGTGTCCTCATGGGGGGCGCGACGCTGGACCAACCCTGCGGATCTGGCCGAGTACGCGCGGTGCGTCGAGGCCGGGTGTCCGGAAATGAATGTGGAAAAGTTGTCCGCCCGAATTCATGGGCGGGAACTGGTCATGCTGTCCCTGCGCACCAGCGGGGGGCTGAACCTCGAACGCTTCAAGGCCCAAACCGGACAGGATTTTTTGCAGTATACGCGCCCTTTTGTCGAGCAACTTTGCTCCAGGGGGTTGGCGCGGCTGCGGTCCGGTCATCTTCAATTGACACGAAGGGGCATGCTGCTCGGCAATTCCGTTATTGGAATGCTGCTCGATCTTTTGGACGACATGCCCGAACACATGGAATACTCATGACTGACATTTCAGAATTTGACGGCGTCCCAACCGACGCCAGTGCCGCCGACACGTCCGGCGAGAATTTTTTCCTGGCCGATTTGCCCGAAACCCTACGGGCGGCCGTGGCGCGCATGAATTGGACCGACCTCATGCCCGTCCAGCGCCAGACCATTCCGGCCATGCTGAGTGGCCGGGACATCATGGTCCAATCCCACACGGGTAGTGGCAAGACCGGAGCCTTTCTACTGCCCATTCTGCATGGCTTGGACCCGGCCCTGGGCGCGCCCCAGGCCCTGATCCTCGCCCCGACCCGGGAATTGGCCGTGCAGGTCGGCCGGGACGCCGAGGAATTGGGGCGGGAGTCCGGCATCAGATCGCTGCCCATCTATGGTGGCGTGGGGTACAAGGCGCAGATCCAGGGGCTCGAGGCCGGCGCCCAGCTTATTGTCGGAACCCCCGGCCGCATCCTGGATCATTTGCTGAAGGGCAATTTGAACCTCGACAGGTTGAAAATCCTGATCTTCGACGAAGCCGACCGCATGCTGTCCATGGGTTTTTATCCGGACATGAAGCAGTTGCAGCGCTACCTGCCGCGCGGTTTGCAATCGGCCATGTTTTCGGCCACCTACCCCGGCCATGTGAAGCGCTTGGCCCAGCAGTTCTTGAAGGATCCCCTGTTTATTTCCTTGAGCCAGGAACAGGTCTACGCCAGCGACGTGCTGCACGTGGCGTACAAGGTACCGGCCATGCAGAAGAGCCGCATCCTGGTCAAAATCATTGAACAGGAGAATCCGGCTTCGGGCATCATCTTTTGCAACACCAAGTCGGATGTCCATTTCGTGGCCGTGGTGCTGCGCCGTTTTGGCTATGACGTGGGCGAGATCAGCGCTGATTTGTCCCAGGCCGCGCGCGAGGAGGTGCTCGACAAGTTACGCCGCAACAAGCTCAAGTTTCTGGTGGCCACGGACGTTGCCGCCCGGGGTATCGATATCCACGAGCTGTCCCACGTTTTCCAGTATCAACCGCCCCAGGACCACGAGGCGTACGTGCACCGTACCGGCCGCACGGGCCGGGCCGGGGCGGCTGGGGTGGCGATTTCTCTTGTGTCCGGCATGGAGGAAATCGAGCTGGAGCAGATCGCCAAGAAATTTTCCATTACCCTGGAAGAGCGCCAGGTGCCCACCGACGAGGAGTTGGAGGCGCTTATTTCGCAGCGGGCCGTGTTTCTCCTGGAGGCCCAGTTGCGCAAGGCGGACAATATCCAGAAGGAACGCATGCGGCGTTTCATGCGCATCGTGGCCGAAGTGGCGGCCAACGAGGAAGCGCGCGTGGTGTTGGCCATGCTCATGGATGATTTTTACCAGAAGACGTTTCACGCCCCCTTGGAACAGCCCTCGGAACGGTTGATTGCCCCCGTGGCGGTTCAAGACCGGTTCGAATCGCGCCGGGAACGCTCCTCGGTTGACGCGGAACCGCCTCAAATCGTGGAGGGGCCGCGTCCGGACGGCGACAAGCGCAAGCGCAAGCGTAATCGGAAGAAGCCGACCAATGGCTCCCAGCCAGTCTCCGAAACGACGCCGCCGGAACGCCGTCAGGACCGGGACGAGGCCGTGTCCACGCGTGTTCCCGAGCAGCTTTCGATCCCGACGCCTGCCGTCACACCTTCCGCTGTTTCCGGTACGGAGCTTTTGGCCGTGGAGTCGGGCGGTTCCGATCCGGATTTTGGTTTTGGCCTGGAATCCATCTGGGATGAGCCGGAGACTCGGGAGGACGAGGCCGGGGGTAGCACTCCGCCAACCGGTCCGTCCGGGGCGCCTAAGAAACGTCGCCGTCGCCGTCCACGCAAATCTTCGGCTCAAAAAACGGAAGGGGCCCGTGAACCGGCCATGGAGCAGCCCTCGGCGCCGTTCTCTCCGCCCGTGTCACGACCGGAGGCTCCACCGAGAAGGCCAGCGGAACCGGAAGTTCGTTCCGCGCCCAAGCCTTCCGAGCCGGGAGCCGTTCCGCCCAAACCGAGGAAGAAGATTTTTCTGGAATGACAAGGAAAGCCCCGACGCGATCGGGGCTTTCCTTGTCAAATCCATTCCCTTGTCGCAGGACGGGGAGGGAGGATGCTCATGACACAGGAACGACGCAGACGGACCCGGGTCAGTCTGGAATTATCCCTGCTGGTCGCGTGTGACGGAAAACAGGTGCGCGGCGTGGTCCACGATTTGAGTCTCAAGGGCCTGGCCTGCTCCACGGATGACCGTCTGGAAGCGGGAAAAGACTGCGATCTGGTTCTGGAATTGGATTCCGGGGTCCGCATCCGCGTTCATGGCCGGATCATTCGCGACGGTCGGGACAGCGCCATCGATTTTGTCCGCATGGACGAGGTCAGTTTTGGGCATTTGCGCAATCTGGTCCGTCTTTACGCCGAAGACGCCGATGCCGTGGACGACGAGTTGCGGACCCCGGCTTTCGGACCGGAGTCGTGACCCGGGGCAAGGACGCCTTCGAGTTCCAGGAGTTTTCGTTTCAGGGGGAGGCCGGGACCAAAACCGCCCAACCCCATGTTGGCGGCGAGCACGCGGTGGCAGGGCAGATATAGCGGCCATGGATTGCGGGCCATGACGCCGCCCACGGCCCGCGCGCCACGGGCGCATCCGCATCGCGCGGCCAGCTGGCCGTAGGTCGTCCAGGAACCACGGGGGACTTCGCGGTGTAGGGTCGTTAAGACCTTGCGCGCGAACGGTGTCAGGATGTCCATGTTCAGCGGCAGTTCTGGCCAGGCGGCGTGGTCCAGGGCATGGTAATGTCCCACGACCCATTCCAGCCTGGGGCCCAGGGAAGAGCGGGGCGGGGTGGGGGGCATGGAATCGGCGGTCAGGTCGATTTGGGTCAGTACTCCTTCCCGCCAGACGAATGTGGCGCTGAACCACGGGTTGGCAAATGTTTCCACGATGTGGGTCATGAAGCCTCCAGGGGCGTGGGCGCGAACCAATCCGGGAGCGCGTGTCCCAGAGCGTGTCCTTGCCAGGTGTCATTGGTTTCAAGCAGGCGACGCGCATCGTCCAGGAAATGTCTTTTGTCAGCGGCCCAGGCCGGAGCCAGGAGTTCATCCCCATTGGGATCGGCGTTGATCCTGTGCACGACAATATCCGGACGCAAAAGTTCCAGACCGCGGATCAACCAATGGAGAGACTCGCCCCTGGACAAAAGACGAAGCCTGCCGTGGCGCCAGTCGTTTTCCATGGTCGCGCCCGAGCACACGAGGAGATTATGAATCTTGATGCCGTGCACGGGGAGGCTGTTGACAAAGGAGATGGTTTGTTCGAAGTCCGCCAGGATTTCGCCTGGAAGGCCCGTGATGACATGGGCGCAGACCTTGAGCCCCGCCTGGGCTGCCTGGTCGGCCCAGAACGCGAAGCATGTTGCGTCGTGTCCGCGCTGGATGCGTCGCAGGGTCCGGTCATGCGCGCTTTGCAGGCCAAGATCCAGCCAGGTTTCCGCGCCGGGCGCGTCGCGGAGGATGTGCAGCTTTTCTTGGTCCAGGCAGTCTGGCCGGGTTCCGATGGCCAGCCCCGCCAGATCGGGCAGGTTTTCCAGCTCGTGGAGCAGCCGGCGAAGACGCGCGGCCGGGCCATGCGTGTTGGAGAATGATTGAATGTAGGCCATGAACCGAGCGTCGGTTCGCTTCCGGAGATAGGCGCGTCGCCGGGCCAGATATTGCTCGGAGAGAGACTGTCCGGAACGGGCCAACCCGGTCCCCGAACCGAGTTGGTTGCAAAAGGTGCAGCCGTGACTGGAAATTGTCCCATCGCGATTCGGGCACGTGCTGTCCGCGTCCAGGGCGATTTTCTGGATGCGCCGTCCAAAACGGCGGCGGAAGTAGGTGGCCAATGAAAAGTATCGGTGGATTAGCATGTCCGGAATGGTTGGTGGTTGATCCCGTCCGGGCGATGGTTGCCTGCCTGGGGGAGTTTTGGTAGGCAAAAGAGCTTGCCGTACGCCGTTTTCCGCTCGTTTCCCCGAATCCGGGGCGTCCATCGTTCCGCACAGTATGCGCTGGTTCCGACGAACCACGTTGAACATGAGTAAAGAGGAATACTATGTCCAGAATTTTGGATAAGATTTTGGGTTTTTTTTCGAACGATTTGGCCATTGATCTGGGCACGGCGAACACGTGCGTGTATGTCCGGGGTCGGGGGATCGTTCTTCGCGAGCCGTCGGTGGTCGCGGTCAAGCGTGATAATCGAGGCGCGAACAAGGTTCTGGCGGTGGGCAGCGAAGCCAAGCGCATGCTCGGCAGGACTCCTGGCAATATCGTGGCCATCCGGCCGATGAAAGACGGGGTCATCGCTGATTTCGAGGTGACCGAGGCCATGTTGCGCCATTTCATTTCCAAGGTCCATAACAGCCGGCGTCTTGTCCGGCCGCGTATCGTGATCTGCGTGCCCACGGGAATTACCCAGGTCGAGAAGCGGGCCGTGCGCGAATCGGCCCAGAGTGCCGGCGCGCGCGAAGTATTTTTGATCGAGGAGCCAATGGCCGCGGCCATTGGCGCGGATCTGCCCATCACCGAGCCGACTTCGAACATGGTCGTGGACATCGGGGGGGGGACAACCGAGGTCGCGGTCATTTCCCTGGCCGGCATTGTCTACGCCAAGTCCGTGCGCATTGGCGGCGATAAAATGGACGAAGCGATTTTGCAGCACGTCAAGCGCAAGTACAACATGCTCATCGGTGAGAGCTCGGCCGAGGATATCAAGGTGACGATTGGTTCCGCCTATCCCCTGGATCCGGAATTGGTGATGGACGTCAAGGGTCGGGATTTGGTTTCCGGCATTCCGCAGAATATCACCATCACTTCGGAGGAAGTGCGCAAGGCCATCTCCGAGCCCGTGGATTCCATCGTTCAGGCCGTGCGCATCGCCCTGGAACAGACTCCGCCGGAACTGGCCGCGGACATCGTCGATCGGGGCATAGTTCTGACAGGTGGCGGCGGCTTGCTCAAGGGATTGGATTCTTTGTTGCGGGAAGAGACCTCCCTGCCCATCACCGTGGTCGAGGACCCCCTGTCAACCGTGGCCCTGGGTTCGGGCAAGGTCTTGGACAATCTGGATGTCCTGCGTGAGGTAACCATCGAGTAGCGTGATGTCGTCGCGGTTTAAACGCCTGATCTGTTTTTTTATCCTGCCCCTGGTTTTATATTTTTCCATTTACACCTGGAATTGGAAAACAGGTCATCTGGATGACGTGGGCGCGATGATCGGCCTGGATATCAGCGGTTGGCTTTTGGCGCCTGGCAGATGGGCCCAGAGCAATTTCGATGATTTTTGGTCCCGGTATATCTATCTTGTCGGCGTGCGCCAGGAAAACGAGGACCTTGCGGGCAGGGTGCGCGAGCTGGAGCAGGCGCTTGGCCGCGTCTCGGAAAAAGCCAAGTTTGCCGATCGGATAGCCGGCTTGCTTCGGTTTGCGCCCGAGCCGGGCTGGAGCGCGCGCGGATGTCGGGTTGTTGGCCAGAAGCTGGGGCCAAACGCGGTTCTCGAAACGGTGCTCGTGGATTTGGGCTCGGCGCATGGGGTACGCGAGCACGCCCCGGTTATTTCCCCCCGGGGGATTGTTGGCCGCGTTGTCAAGCCCGGGCTTTTTTTTTCCAATGTGCTGCTTCTGTCCGATGCCTCAAGCCGTATTCCCGTCATTACCAGCGAGGGGCGGGTTCCCGCCATTGTGCAGGGGGCGGGCGCGGGCGCGTTTCTTGAAGTCAAGTTCATCCCCCGCAATGATTCCGTTGTCCCGGGGGAGATCTTGATCAGTTCCGGCATGGGCGGTGTCTTTCCCAAGGGGATTCCCGTGGCCCGAGTGGTGGAGGTTACCCCATCCGATGTTTCTCTTTTTCAACAGGTCTATGCCGAACCCATCCTTGCCTTGCGCTATTATGAAGAGCTGCTCGTGCTGAGTCGCGAGTCCGCTCCGAAGGCCGAGGCCGTAGTTGGCAACGCGACCGGAAACAACGCAACGGCGCCAGTGGATCGCGGCACTTCCGCCGTGTCCACGCCTGGCGCGGCCAAGGCCGGCGCTTCCGGCCGGCGCCAATAACTTGGCCGTGAAACTCAATCCGGATCAGCATGACACGCCCAAAATGGCGGTGCTTCCCTCTTTTTTTTGGTGGGGCGCGTATATGACGTGCGCGGTCTGGGCCCAGGAACTGTCGGGGGGGCATGATTTTTTGTCTCCCGGGGTGCTGGTCTGCCTCCAATTTCGACGGTTGTGGCAGGCGCTGTCCGTGGCCGTGTTGTGGATTTTTCTGCACGAAGGGGCTGGCAGCTTGGCATTTGGGACATCGCTTTTGTTTTATGCGGGATTGTTTGTTCTTTTTTTTGTCTCGCAATGGCTGCTTGAGCCTGAAAATCCGCTTTTCATCCTGACGTTTTCCCTTGGGCTGGCTGGCTGGCTGTATGTGGTTTTGGCCGGAGCCATTTCCTTCCAGGAAATAGCCACGCGGCTGCCCGACCCCTGGCCTTGGGTCTTCCGCCAATGGTCGAGCTACGTCCTGACGTGGGCGATATCCTTGTTTGTCTATCGGAAAGTGATGCCCCATGGGCGCGTTTGATACCCCAACCAGACGGCCGGAATTGTTTTCTGGCCCACCGTTGCTTTTGCTTTTGGTGGCGCTGTTGTTTTGCGTTTTCGGCATCCGCTTGTGGTATTTGCAGATTTACAAGAGCGAATTCTACAAGGAACGGGCCCAGGATAACCGGACACGGCAGAGCTCCATGTTTTCGCCGCGGGGATTCATCCGGGATCGGAATGGAATTCTGTTGGCCGAGAACACGCCAGCCTATGCCCTGGCCCTCATTCGGGAAGACTGCTCGGACATCCCCAAAACCCTGGACCAGGTGGCTCTCTGGACCGGTCAGCCCCGCGACGAATTGCAAAAGGCTTTTGAACTGGGCAAGCGGCGGACAAAGCCCTTCGAGGAACAGATCCTTGTTTCCAACATTTCCTTTGAGTTGGTGGCGGTGGTGGAAACGCATTTGGGCGATTGGCCCGGATTGCGTATCGCTGTCCGTCCAAGACGATCGTACGCCTATGGACAGACCCTGGCGCATATTCTGGGGTATGTGGCGCGGGCCAACGAGGATGAACTCAACAACGACGCTAGTCTGCAACTCGGTGACGATGTCGGCAAGCAAGGGGTGGAATATGTCCTGGAGCGCCGCTTGCGGGGGGAAAAGGGGCTGGAAGAATTCGAGGTCGATGCCTCGGGCCGGGTTTTGTCCTCCAAGGTTCTCGCGCAGCCCGTCATGGGCGAGGACCTGACGCTGAGTATTTCCCTGCCCCTCCAGGAAGCCGCTACCAAGGCCCTGGAGGGCAAGGTCGGAGCGGTCGTGGCCATGAACGCCGACACGGGCCGCGTGTTGGCGCAAGTCAGCCTGCCGAGTTACGATCCCAATGAATTCGTGGTCGGAATCAGCCACGCGAAATGGGACGAGCTTGTGGAGGATGACCTGCATCCCTTGCAAAATCGGCCGATCCAGAGCGCGTATCCCCCTGGATCGGTTTTCAAGCTGGTGGTTTCGGGCTTGGCCTTGGAAAAAGGTGTGGTGACGCCGTCGTCCACCGTGTACTGCACCGGCAAGTACAAGCTCGGGCAAAGATTTTTCCGCTGTTGGAAACGGGGTGGGCACGGCAAGGTTGATTTTTGGAAATCCCTGCGCGAGTCCTGTGATGTCTATTATTATGTTGTTGGCGAGCAGCTCGGGGTTGACCGGATCAGCGAGTACGCGACCCTGTGCGGATTCGGCGCGAGGACCGGGATCGAATTGCCGCACGAACGCTCGGGGCTCATGCCCACCAGCGCCTGGAAGTTGAAGCGTTTTGGCGAAAAGTGGCAAGGTGGTGAAACGCTTAATTTTTCCATTGGCCAGGGCTACGCCTTGACCACGCCGCTGCAGGTGGCTCGATTCGTGGCGGCGTTGGCCAACGGAGGAAAACTGTTGCGTCCCACGCTGCTGTTGCCTGGTGAACCTGACGTCGTGGGCTCCTTGCCCTTGTCGGACGTCAATCGCAACCTGATTCTCGAGGCCATGGTCGCCACTGTCGAGGAGGAGCGCGGAACCGCGCGTCTGGTCCGACGACAGGGTGTTCGGATTGGTGGGAAAACAGGCACGGCACAGGTGGTGAAACTCATGGATCGGTATGAGAAAAAGCAGACGCACGAAATTCCGTATAAATACCGGGACCATGCCTGGATAGCTTGTTTCGCGGAAAAGGATGGAAAGCGGTATGCCGTCGCGGTCATGATCGAGCATGGCGGGCATGGCGGAGCCGATGCCGGCCCTGTCGCCGGCGCCGTACTGGACGCCATTTTCAGCGACCACTCCGCGCAGTGAGGAGCCATGATGTTTGATCGCCGTCTTTTTTTTCATATCAGTTGGGCACTTCTCGGATTGACCGCAGTCCTTTTTTTTGTTGGCGCGTTGAACCTGTATTCGGCCAGCACGTTGCGTGTTTCCGAGGGCTTGGCTGTCGATGATTATTTCAGCAAGCAAATGTTGTGGGGGGCGGTCAGTGCCCTGGCCATGGCCGTGGTCTTGCTGGTCGACTACCGCCACTTCAAGGCGATTTCCTGGCCGCTGTATGCGATGGCGCTGGCTTTGCTGGTTGGCGTCGCTCTTTTCGGAAAGATTATATATGGCGCGAAGCGCTGGCTTGACTTCGGACTTTTTAATCTCCAGCCCACGGAAATGGTCAAGATCGCCGTTTTGATCCTTGGGGCGCGGATTTTGGCCAGCATCGAAGGCCGACTCGGCTGGTTCAATTTGATCAAGGCACTGATGATTGGGCTCATCCCCGCCATGCTTATTGTCAAACAGCCCGATTTGGGATCATCCTTGAACGTGCTGTTGATTTTGGGTGGCATGATTTTGTTCAAGGGGCTGCGACCGGCTGTCTTGAGGACCTTGTTGATCACGATCCCTTGTATCCTGCCTTTTGGGTGGTTTTTTCTCCACGATTATCAAAAACAACGTATTTTGACTTTTTTGGATCCGGGCAATGACCCCCTGGGCTCGGGCTACCACATTATCCAATCCCAGATCGCCATTGGTTCCGGCGGGTTTTGGGGCAAGGGATTTCTCGGGGGGACACAAAGCCAACTTCGGTTCCTGCCGGAAAAGCACACGGATTTCGCGTTTGCCGTTTTTGGGGAGGAATGGGGTTTTGTCGGGTCCATGGTGCTGCTGGGGCTTTTCTGTGCTTTTTTATATCAAATTTATGCCACGGCCATGGAAGCCAAGGAAGAGTTCGGAGGGTTGCTCGCGGCCGGCGTGTTTTTCTATTTTTTTTGGCAAATTCTCATCAATATGGGCATGGTCCTCGGGATCATGCCGGTGGTGGGGATCCCATTACCGTTTATTAGTTATGGCGGTAGTTCTTCCCTGGTGAATTTTTGCATGATTGGCGTTGTGTTGAACGTGAGCATGCGCCGTTTTGTGTTCAAGACCTGATGTCAACCGTCCTGGGGGCAAGGGTGGCGAATTTTGCCTCGGGCGCAAATCGCGACACGGCTGGCCGTGTTGTGAGGATGCGTGCGGACTAGGCACGTGAAATTCTGGACAAAGCGCGTAAACCAAGACGTCACCACGCTTTTATAGTGGTGATTATTTAAAAAGGTTTTGACACGATATGGGGAATCGGCTAAAGCCGCTGTGACTTTGAACAAAAATTCACATACTTTTGAGGGGGCGGCATGATTGATCTCGATTACACGTTTTTTGTTCAACTTGTAAATTTTTTGGTCATTTTGACGGTCCTGAACCTGATTCTGTATCGGCCTATCCGGGGCATTCTCAAGAAGCGTGCCGAAGTCATGGACGAGAAGCTGCGTTCCATCGAGGGTTTTGCCGCTGACGCGGATGCCAAGCTGCGGAGCTACAAGGACGCCTTGGGTGGAAGCCGGGCAGAAGCCCAGACCGTCCGCATGTCCCTCAAGGAAGAAGGGGTTGCCGCTGAAACGGCCGCGTTGTCTCGTGCCGCTGGTGAGGCCGCCGAGAAGCTGGCCGTGGCCAGGAAGGAAATCGAAGCCCAGAAGCAGGCAGCGCTCAAGTCCTTGCGGGCCGAAGTTGGGAGCTACGCGAAGGATGTGACGCACAAGGTTTTGAGCCGGGCGTGATTTTTTGTGCTGAAACGGCTTGTCGTGCATGCAGTGGTTGTACTTTTCATAAAGGAGGGCGGAATTTTGAAAAAGTTCAAGACTGTCGGATTGGTGACGGCAGTGCTGGTTTTCTGTGCCGTGGCGGCCTTTGCCAGTGGTGGGGAAGAAGGCGGGCACAATAAGCTGCTGGATCTTCTCTATCGATTCATCAATTTCGGCATCGTGGGATTTTTGATCTACAAGCTTGCCGGGAAACGTTTGGCGGACTTTCTGAGTGGCCGCACCAAGCAGATCGAGACGGATCTTTCCGATCTTGATGGGCGTCGGGAAGATGCCGAGCGCAAGCTTGTGGAAGTCGAGGCGAGCATCGCGAATCTCGAGGCCGAAAAAGCCAAGATTCTTACCGATGCCAAGGCCCAGGGCGAGGCCATGAAGCAGGCTATCGTGGAAAAGGCCGAAACGCAGGCGATTCAGATCAAGGCGCAGGCCGAAATCGCGGCCGCGCAGGAAGCCAAATTGGCTATTGACTCAATCCGGGCCGAATTAGCCGAAAAGATTGTCGAGGCCGCCGAGGATCTCGTCAAAAAGCAGCTCAAGAAGAAAGATCACGAAGATTTGGTCAACGAATATCTTAAAAAGGTGGTGCTCAATTGACTGGGAACATCGTAGCGAGACGGTACGCCAAGGCGTTGTTCACCGTTGCGCGGGCGCAGTCTGAAAAGACGGCCATCGCACAGTATGGTGACGACTTGGCGAAGCTGGCTGGGGTCCTGGAAAATGCGCCTGAACTCACGCGGATCTTCCGTAACCCGATTTTTGGGGTGGAAGAAAAGAGAGGGGTCATCATTAAGGTTCTGGACAAAATCGCGCCGTGCGCCATGGTTCGGAATTTTTGTCTGCTGTTGGCGGATAAGAACAGGCTGGCCTTTCTCCCCGAGATCAACGCATCGTACAGTATGCTTTTGGATTCAGCCCAAGGTGTTCTTCGGGGCAAGTTGGTGACGGCGGTCAAGTTGGCCGACAATGTCCAGAAGAATGTTGTTGATAAATTGCAGAAGGAGTCCGGTCGGAAGGTGATCCTTGATTACGACGTTGATCAGGACATCATTGGCGGGCTGATGCTTAAAATCGGGGACCGTGTCCTTGACGCGAGCATTCGGGCGCAGCTCCAGATTTTGAAAGAAAATATCAAAAGGGGTGAGTAGAGGCTATGCAGATTAAAGCAGAAGAAATTAGCCAGATCATCGAAGGCCAGATCAAGAATTACGAGAAAAAGGTTGAGATGAGTGAAACTGGCGTGGTCCTGTCCGTGGGTGATGGTATTGCCCGCGTCTATGGCTGCGAGAACGCGATGGCCATGGAACTTCTGGAGTTCCCCGGCGGCGTCATGGGCATGGTTTTGAACCTGGAAGAAGACTCCGTTGGTGTCGCTCTTCTGGGTGACGCCGTGCACATCAACGAGGGCGACACAGTCAAACGCACGGGTCGGATTTTCCAGGTTCCCGTTGGCGACGCGGTCATGGGTCGTGTTATCGATCCTCTTGGCCGCCCCATTGATGGCCTGGGACCGATTCAAACCGACATGTTCCGGAACGTCGAAATCAAGGCGCCTGGCATCATTGCCCGTAAGTCCGTGCATGAACCCATGTACACGGGTTTGAAGGCCATCGACGCCATGACGCCCATCGGACGCGGTCAGCGCGAATTGATCATTGGCGACCGTCAGGTCGGCAAGACAGCTGTTGGTGTCGATGCCATCCTGGCTCAGAAGAACAGTGACATTCATTGCTTCTACGTTGCCATCGGCCAGAAGCGGTCCACTGTCGCCCAGGTTGTCGAGGCCCTGCGCAAGGGCGGCGCCCTGGAATACACCACCATTATTTCCGCCACCGCTTCCGAACCCGCGCCCTTGCAGTTCATCGCCGCCTATTGCGGATGCACCATGGCGGAATTCTATCGCGACAATGGCAAGCACGCCCTGATCGTTTACGACGATCTGTCCAAGCAGGCCGTGGCGTATCGCCAGATGTCCCTGTTGCTCCGCCGTCCTCCGGGACGTGAAGCCTTCCCTGGCGACGTTTTCTATCTGCATTCCCGTCTGCTGGAACGCGCCTGCAAGGTCAATGACAGCCTTGGCGCTGGATCCCTGACAGCGCTGCCGGTTATCGAAACCCAGGCCGGTGACGTCTCCGCGTACATTCCGACCAACGTTATCTCCATCACCGATGGCCAGGTTTATCTTGAGCCCAACTTGTTCATGGCTGGTATCCGTCCCGCCATCAACGTTGGTTTGTCCGTGTCCCGAGTTGGCGGCGCTGCCCAGATCAAGGCCATGAAGAAGGTTGCCGGCACCCTCCGCTTGGATCTTGCCCAGTACCGCGAACTGGCCGCTTTCGCCCAGTTCGGTTCCGACCTGGACAAGGCCACCAAGACCAAGCTGACCCGTGGCGAGCGTCTCGTGGAATTGCTGAAGCAGGCCCAGTATCAGCCGATGCAGGTCGAGGAACAGGTCTCGGTGCTTTACGCGGGAACACGCGGCTTCCTTGATGACATCGCTGTCGCGGACGCCATCCGTTTCGGTAACGAACTTGTGGAATTCATGCGCAATCAGAAGTCCGACGTGCTGGCCGAAATCGTCCAGACCAAGGATCTTGGCGCTGAAACCGAAAAGAAGCTGGCTGCTGCGATTGAGGAGTTTAAAGCCGGTTTTAAAGCCTAGGTCGTTTAAGGAGTCATAAATGGCATCACTGAGGGACATTCAGAACAAGATCGTCGGTGTCAAGAAGACCAAGCAGATCACGAAGGCGATGAACATGGTCGCTTCCGCCAAGCTGCGCGGTGCTCAGAGCCGAATTGAGCGCTTCCGTCCCTATGCCGATAAGTTTAATGACATTCTTATCGATCTGGCTTCCCGCGCGGACGCCAGTGTCCACCCCTTGCTTGAAAAGCGCGACGTGATCCAAAATGTGGGAATTGTTTTGGTCACTTCGGACAAGGGATTGTGTGGCAGCTTCAACGCGAACATTTGTGTCGCGGCATCCAAGCTGGCAAAGCAAAAGGAAGCAGATGGCAAGACCGTCAAGTTTATCTGCATTGGAAAGAAGGGACGGGATTTCATCCGTAAGACGAGTTTTGAAATCGTTGCGCAATATGCTGAAAATATGACTAATTTTGATTTTCAGCTGGCGAGCGAAACAGGTAATCTCGTTATTGATGGATACCTCGCCGGGCAATTTGACGAAGTACACATCGTCTACGGAAAGTTTGTGAGCATCGCTCGGCAGGAAGCAACGACCGCCCAGATTCTGCCAGCGGAAACCTCCGAGGCGGACGAGGCACGGGGGGGCGCTTCCAGCGAGTATATCTTTGAACCTTCCGTTGAAGGTTTGTTGGCAGAATTGCTGCCCAGGTATGTGAAGGTTCAGATGTACAGAGGGTTGCTTGATACATCCGCCAGCGAGCATGCTGCACGTATGTCGGCTATGGATAACGCAACAAAGAACTGCGATGAAATGGTCGGCAGCCTAACCCTTGTCTACAACAAGGCTCGGCAGGCCAGCATCACCACACAATTAATGGACATCGTAGGCGGTGCCGAGGCACTGAAAGGATAAGGGGGCATAACGCATGAGTGCTACTACCGGAAAAATAGTACAGGTCATCGGGCCTGTTGTTGACCTTGAGTTTGCCGAGGGCAAACTCCCAAACATTTTAAGTGCGATTTTGATCACCAATCCGACCATTGATGACGCCGAGGACAACCTTGTAGTCGAAGTCGCGCAGCATCTTGGAAACAATGTCGTCCGCTGCATCGCGATGGACAACACGGATGGCTTGGTGCGCGGTCAGATTGGCAAGGACACCGGCGCTCCGATTCAGGTACCGGTCGGCAAGGCCTCCCTGGGCCGCATTCTGAATGTTGTGGGTCGGCCCGTGGACGAAAAGGGTCCGATTTCCGCTGAAAAGACCTACTCCATCCATCGCCCCGCTCCTGGCTTTACCGAGCAGTCCACCAAGATCGAGGTGCTGGAGACAGGCGTCAAGGTTATCGACTTACTGGTTCCCTTCCCCAAGGGTGGCAAGATGGGCCTGTTCGGTGGCGCCGGCGTTGGCAAGACCGTTATCCTCATGGAAATGATCAACAACATCGCCAAGAACCACGGTGGTATTTCCGTGTTCGCGGGTGTTGGCGAGCGTACTCGTGAAGGAAACGACTTGTACCATGAAATGATTGACGCGGGTGTTCTGGATAAAGCCTGCTTGGTCTACGGACAGATGAACGAACCTCCGGGAGCTCGTTCCCGTGTTGCCCTGACCGGTTTGGCCGCAGCGGAATACTTCCGTGATGAAGAAAATCAGGACGTGCTCCTGTTCGTTGATAACATTTTCCGTTTCACTCAGGCTGGCTCGGAAGTGTCCGCGCTGCTTGGCCGCATGCCTTCCGCTGTTGGTTACCAGCCGACACTGGGTACCGACCTGGGCGAATTGCAGGAACGCATCACCTCCACGAACAAGGGCTCCATCACGTCGGTGCAGGCCGTTTACGTGCCCGCCGATGACTTGACCGACCCCGCCCCAGCCACGACCTTTTCGCATCTTGACGGAACCCTGGTTCTGTCTCGTCAGATTGCGGAACTTGGTATTTATCCCGCTGTTGACCCGCTGGACTCCACGTCCCGCATCCTTGATCCGAACGTTATCGGCATGGATCATTACATGACCGCGCGTGCCGTACAGCGCATCCTGCAGAAATACAAAGATTTGCAGGATATCATTGCCATTCTCGGCATGGACGAATTGTCCGACGAAGACAAGTTGACCGTTTCCCGTGCTCGTAAGATCCAGAGATTCTTGTCGCAGCCGTTCTTTGTCGCGGCCCAGTTCACCGGCAAGGAAGGTCGTTACGTGAAACTTGAGGATACCATCAAGGGCTTCAAGGAAATCATCGACGGCAAGCATGATGCCATCCCGGAAGCATGCTTCTACATGGTTGGCGGAATTGACGAGGCACTGGAAAACGCCAAGAAAATGTAAATCATCCGCGCTGGGGTATTGAGATGGCAAAAACAATTACGCTTGAAATAGTGACGCCGGACAAGAGGGTGCTCAAGGAAGAGGTCGACTATGTCGGTGCTCCGGGCATCAATGGCGAGTTTGGCGTTCTGCCCGATCATATCCCGTTTCTCTCCGCGCTTGGTATCGGGAGCCTTTATTACAAACTGAATGGCAAGAAATACTACGTATTTGTTGCCGGTGGGTTTGCCGAAGTCTCTCCCGCAAAAGTGACGGTTCTTGCTGAAGTGGCTGAAAAGGCTGAAGATATAGATCTGGAACGGGCGCGCAGAGCCCAGGAAAGAGCAGAGCAGCGCGCCAAGCAGCAGCAGGAGAAATTGGATTACGCAGCGGCTCAGGCTGCCATGGCCAGGGCATTGCACAGAATGAAATGCCGACAAAACGCCGTGAGCGAGGGAACCTGCCGGATGTAGGCAGTCGCTTCACAGAGAAGAAAAAGGCAGGCTGTTACAAGCCTGCCTTTTTTTTGCGGTTTCTGCCATTGCCGTGTGCGATTCCTTCTTGTATTTCTTTTGCTGTCAGCGGATTATCCGCCAGGTACGGAGGCGCTACGTGAAATTTTCGCTTGGTTTTTTGATTTTGGCTGCAGGAAAAGGGACACGGATGCATTCCGATCAGCCCAAAGTGTTGCAATCAATATTGGGTAAACCGTTACTTGGACATGTTTTTGATGCTTTGCAACGCGTTTCCAATGACAGGATTTGGACAATAATCGGGCATAAGGCGGAGATGGTGCGCGCGGCTTTCGAGCCCGAAAACAGGCAATTTGTTGTTCAGCGGGAACAGCTGGGAACAGGCCATGCCTTGGCCGTGGCCTGGCCACAAATTCAGGCCGCGAAGCTCGACTTTTTATGTGTTGTCAACGGAGACACGCCCGTTGTTCCGCTGGAAACCGTCGAGCATCTTGCGCGGCGTTGTCACGACTCGTCTGCGGGCATGGGTTTTGTGAGTATTTCCCTGGAGAACCCTTCTGGCTATGGTCGGGTAATCCGCTCCGATTCCGGAGATGTTTTGGGAATTGTCGAGGAGAAAGATTTTGACCGGTCAATTCGAGGGGACATCCGGGAGGTAAACTCAGGGATTTATGTTTTCGATGTCGCCAAGTGTGGGCCGCTTTTGGGGAAAATCGATCAGAATAATGCGCAACGCGAGTTTTATATCACGCAAATGCTCGAATTGTGTATTCAGTCCGGTCTGCCTGTGATAGGCGTGGAGTATGATCGTCCCCAGGATTTGCTTGGGGTGAATTCCCCTCGAGAATTGGTTGACCGCGAGGCGGCTCTGCGTGAAACACTCGTGACCGCGTGGCAGACCAGCGGGGTGATCATCCGCAACGCTCAGGGGGTTTTTATCGGCCCGGATGTCGTGCTTGAACCTGGAGTCGAAATCATGGGGCCCTGCGAAATCTATGGACGATCGCATATCGGTCACGGAACGCGGATTGCTTCTCATTGTTGGATCAAGGATGCCTCGCTTCGAGCTTGCCAAGTGAAATCCTTTTCCCATATTGAAGGCGCGGTGGTTCATGATGACTCAGTTGTCGGACCGTTCGCGCGATTGCGGCCGGGCGCCGTGATTGGCGCCAAGGCCAGGGTTGGAAATTTTGTCGAAGTGAAAAATACTGTTTTGCATGAGGGTGCCAAGGCCGGTCACTTGTCCTATCTGGGGGATAGTGACATTGGTCAGGGGGTGAACATCGGGGCGGGAACGATTACTTGCAATTATGATGGGGCCCGCAAACATCGAACCGAGATCAAGGATGGGGCGTTTATCGGAAGCAATACCGCCTTGGTCGCTCCCGTGGTGGTCGGTGCGCATGCCGTCGTTGGAGCCGGGTCCGTGGTGACGAAAGCTGTACCGGATGGAGCGCTGTGCGTGGCCCGCGCACGTCAGGCAAATCTCGAACGGAAAAATAAATAATTAGATCCAACAATTAGGGATGTCTATGGATATTTTAACACAACTCACTGAAAAGATAGAATTTTTACTTGAACGCCAAGACGCGCTGAAGCTTGAGAACATGCAGCTTCAAGAGGACCTCGAAAAAGAGCGCCAAGCCAAGGAAGCGGTCCTCGCGCGCATCGAAAATATCTTGAAGAGGCTTCAAGACGTTGATACGACCGATTAATGCCCGGATACAATATACACGTTCTCGGTCTGGACTTGTCCTTTTCGACCGAGGCCCCGCCCGAGAGATTGAACAAGGCGGTAGATTTTCTTCAAAGTCGATACGATGACCTTGAAAATCGAGGACGACATCTGAGCAAGGAGCGATTGCTGACGTATTTGGCGTTGAGCTTGGCTGACGATTATTTGCTTGATAAAGATAAATTGCAGCAACTTGAGGCCCGGTTGCAGCAAATTGTCTCTCGAATAGATATATCAGAAAAGTGATATTTTTAACCCTGGAAGGTTAGTGATTGGTAATGCGTTTTTGAGCCAATAAAGCGCATATTGGGTAGCTTCCAATGGTCCTGGTGTGCATGCTCTGCTTCGGCAGAGAAGTCTGATGGATCGTAGCCAACCCCCTCTTCATAAAAGAGGTTCAAAATGATTCCCAACACTGCCTTCCGGGGCTTTTCTGTAGGTTGACTCGTCTAGTCTCTCGCCAGATTCGCTCCGTATTCTCTCCCCCCATTTGCAAGTCACGGCGCGCCGGGAATGCCGATTATAGGTTATGGCCGCCGTCCCATGGCCGAGGCTCGGCCTTACGAAATATAGCCCGCCAAGGAGTATTCATGGCAAGCCAAGTAATTATCACCGCGTTTATCTGTATTGGTCTCGGCGGTGTCGTGGGTTTTTGGTTCAAGAAGTATTTGATGGATCAAGAGTTTGAGGACGCTCGAAATTTGTCCGAACGTATCCTCGACGAGGCCAAGAAAGAGGCTCAGGCGCAGAAGAAAGAGCTTTTGCTCCAAGGGCAGGACGAAATCTTCGCCCTGAAAAAAGAAGTTGAGCAGGACGCCAAGGACCGCGAGCGCGAATTCAAGAAAAATGAAGCCCGCTTGCAAAGCAAGGAGGAGAGGCTGGAAAAAAAGTTGGAAAGCTTGGCTTTGAAGGAAAGCGAGCTGGTCAACCTGGAAAAGAAAGTCGCGCGCCAGGAACGGGCTATTGATGAAAAAGAGGCGCAATTGCAGGATGTTATTTCCGAGCAGCAAAGCAAGCTTGAAGAAATTTCCGGGCTTACGGCCGACGAGGCGCGGGCCCGCTTGATTCAGGATATCGAAAGCAAGGCCCGCCATGAAGCGGCCAAAATGGTCCGCGTCATCGAGGTCGAAGCGCAGGAAACGGCGCATCGCAAGGCGCAGATGATCATCGCCAGCGCCGTGCAGCGTTATGCTGGGGATTATGTTTCGGAGCATACGGTCAGTGCCGTGGAACTGCCCAGCGAGGACATGAAGGGACGGATTATTGGCCGGGAAGGACGCAATATTCGCGCTTTGGAGGCCGCCACTGGCGTGGATCTCATCATCGACGATACTCCCGAAACGGTCATTCTTTCCGCCTATAGTCCGCTGCGGCGGGAAGTCGCCAAGCGTTCCCTGGAGCGTCTGATCAGCGATGGGCGCATTCACCCCGCGCGGATCGAGGATGTGGTCAAGAAGGTCGAAAAAGAAATGGATGTGCAGATCCGGGAAATCGGTGAGCAAGCCACGTTTGATCTGGGTGTTCATGGCATTCATCCGGAAATTGTGCGTTTGCTTGGGCAGTTGAAATTCCGGACAAGCTTCACCCAGAACGTGTTGCAGCATTCCCTCGAAGTTGCTTTTTTGTGTGGCATCATGGCGGCCGAATTGGGTCTGGATGTTAAAAAGGCCAAGCGCGCCGGTCTGTTGCACGATTTGGGCAAAGCCGTGGATCACGAGGTTGAAGGCCCTCATGCGCTCATTGGGGCCGATATCGCCAAGAAGTACAACGAGGCCAGCGACATTGTGAACGCCATTGCCGCCCATCACGAGGATGTTCCGCCAAAGAGCGTGTTGGCCGTTCTGGTCCAGGCCGCGGATAGCCTTTCCGGCGCGCGTCCGGGGGCCCGCAAGGAATTGCTCGAGAGCTACGTCAAGCGCCTGGAGGAACTGGAGGGAATCGCCACCGGTTTCCAAGGCGTGACAAGGGCCTTTGCCATCCAGGCGGGTCGAGAAGTCCGGGTCACGGTCGACTGTGACGCGGTGAACGATGATCAGGTTTATTTGCTGAGCAAGGATATCGCCAAGCAAATCGAGGAAAAAATGACTTATCCCGGCCAGATCCGGGTCACGGTGATCCGTGAGAAGCGCGCGGTGGGCATCGCCAAGTAAGAAGATGCGTCTTTTGTTCCTTGGAGATATTGTCGGCAGACCCGGGCGGCAGATGGTGAGAGACCATCTGCCGCGTTTGCGTCGTGAGTTGCACCTGGATGCCGTCCTGGCCAATGCGGAGAACGCCTCCGGCGGCTTGGGCCTTTCCGCCAAAAGCGCGCGGGAGCTGCGCCGCCATGGGGTCGATGTGTTGACCAGCGGTAACCATATTTGGAAGTTTCCGGATATCCAGGATGTGCTGCGGTCCGAGCCCTGGCTGTTGCGCCCTGCGAATTATCCCGATCCCTCTCCCGGGACGGGTTTTGGTATTTATGCCGTCGAGGGGCATCCTCCGCTGGTGGTCATCAATCTCCAAGGGCGGACGTTCATGAGCGCGGTGGATTGTCCTTTTGCCGTGGCGGAACGCCTCATGGCCGATGTCCCGGCGGGTGCCGTGGTCGTGGTTGACGTGCACGCCGAGGCCACCTCCGAAAAGCGGGCCTTGGCCCATATGCTTCGTGGCCGGGCTGGACTTGTGGTGGGAACGCATACGCATGTCCAGACCAACGATGCCTGTGTTTTGGACGGTGCAACCGGGTTTATCACGGATCTGGGCATGTGCGGTCCCATGAATTCATGTTTGGGCATGGATAATGACATTATTTTGAATAAATTTCGGTCGTGCCGCCCCCAGCGATTTGTCGTGGCCGGGGGCGAGTGCATGCTCAACGGAGTGCTGGCCGATGTGGACGAGGGGCGATGCCGAAGTATCACGGCATGGAAATATACAGCAGCAAGCGAGCGGATGGACGTATGATAGATCAAGAGCTGGAGCGGCAGCTTGGACAAATTCGGCGTGGAAGCGTGGAGATTATCAACGAAGAAGAACTTGTGGCCAAACTGCGTCGGGGCGAGCCGTTGCGGGTCAAGGCCGGGTTTGACCCGACCGCGCCTGATTTGCATCTCGGGCACACGGTCCTTATTCAGAAGCTGAAACATTTTCAGGAATTAGGACATCAGGTTGTTTTTCTAATCGGTGATTTCACGGGTATGATCGGAGATCCCACAGGCAAGTCCGAAACCCGTAAAAAATTGACCCGGGCCGAGGTGTTGCGCAACGCCGAAACGTACAAAAGGCAGATTTTCAAGATCCTGGATCCATCCAAGACCGAGATCGCCTTTAATTCGTCATGGATGGATTCGTTCACGGCCGCCGATTTTATCGAGCTGTGCTCCCGTTATACGGTCGCCCGCATGCTGGAGCGTGATGATTTTGACAAGCGTTTCAAGGGGAATCAGCCCATTTCCATTCACGAATTTCTCTATCCCCTTGTCCAGGGGTATGATTCCGTGGCCTTGCGGGCGGATGTCGAACTTGGTGGCACGGATCAAAAATTTAATTTGCTCATGGGACGGCACATCCAGCGCGAGCATGGGCAGGCCGCTCAGGTTGTCCTGACCATGCCGATTCTCGAAGGCCTGGATGGTGTCCAGAAAATGAGCAAGTCCCTGGGGAATTACGTTGGGATCGACGAGGCGCCAGCGGATATGTTTGGCAAGCTCATGTCCATTTCCGACAATCTCATGTGGCGTTATTTTGAGCTCCTGTCGGACAAATCCTTGAACGAGATCGAAAACCTGCGCCAGCAGGTCGATGCTGGCGAGGCGCATCCCAAGACCGTCAAGGAGGATTTGGCCCAGGAGATCGTGACGCGTTTTCATGGCGCGGAAGCAGCCTTGGCGGCTCGGGTTGGATTCAATTCCGTTTTCGCCCAGCAGGGGATTCCCGAGGACATTCCGGTTTATGAGATTGCCGCCGGCACGTCTTTGGTCGACGTGTTGAGTGGAAGCGGTGTCTGTCCATCCAAGGGCGACGCCAGGCGGATGTGCAAGCAGGCGGCCGTATCCATTGATGGCCGGAAGGAAGATGATTTTGCTTTTCTCTTCACCGAGGGGACGTATGTGCTCAAAGTGGGGAAAAAGCGTTTTCTCAAGGTCGAGGTGGCTTAGGAGGTCACTGTGCGTCGAATATGGGCAATCGCGATGCTGTTGTCACGCATGGTCAAGATCGAGCATTCGATTTTTGCCCTGCCGTTTGCGTATTTGGGCATGTTGTGGGCCGAGGGCGGCTGGCCTGGGTTTCGTGTGTTCGGTTTTTTGACACTGGCAATGGTGGCGGTCCGTTCCTTCGCCATGGCCATGAACCGGGTCCTGGACCTGCGTTTTGATGCCATCAATCCCAGAACCAAGGATCGCCCTTTGGTTACGGGGGACCTGACGGTCGCGCAAACCCTGGTGTTCATCACATTGTGCGCGATAGTATTCACTGTGGCCTGTTGGGGTATGAACACCCTTTGCCTGATCCTGGCTCCCGTGGCCTTGTTGTGGTCGGCCTTGTACAGCCTGACCAAGCGGGTTACCCATTTGTGCCATTTTTTTCTGGGATCCGTCTTGGGCTTGGCTCCCTTGGCCGGATGGTTCGCCGTGACCCCGCACCTAGCCCTGGCTCCAATTCTTCTTGTCCTGGGTGTGACCCTGTGGGTCGCTGGCTTTGATATATTGTATGCATGCCAGGATGAAGCCTTCGACCGTCAGGTGGGGTTGCATTCGCTGCCTGCCCGTTTGGGCGTCCCCACGGCCTTGGCCCTTTCCACTTTTGCCCATGCCATGGCCGGTATCTTTTTTTTGCTCGCGGGCTGGGCGGCCGGAGCGGGATGTATTTTTGCCGGCGTGGCCTCGGTGGCCGCCGTCGTCTTGCTTTGGGAGCATCGCCTGATTTCTCCCGCGGACATGAGCCGGGTTAATTTCGCTTTTTTCACGATGAATGGTTTTGTGGCGGTGTTTGTTTTTGTCGGCGCGGTCGTGGACCGTTTGCTGGCTTGATATCATAGGCAACGAGGGAACGTGCGATGCGAGAGTCCAACAAATTTCCCGAATATCGCGGGAAAATGGAGTATGTCTGTCTGGGGTGCGGGAAAAGATTTCCCATCGATGAATTGCATTATACCTGCCCCTCGTGTCGGGGGGTTTTTTTGCTTGAAGATACGCGCTTCGAGGAGATGCGGAGTACTTCCGGAGAAGAGTGGCGCGCGGTATTCGATCATCGCGCCGCGACGAAGAACCCGGCCCTGCGCGGTATTTTCCGTTTCTACGAGCTGATGGCGCCGGTTTTGGGCGAGGCCGATATTGTTTACCTTGGCGAGGGCAATACCCCCATTATCAGGTCCTCCACGGCGCTCGAGGATTTGGTTGGGCACCAGATGGCGTTCAAAAACGATGGCCAGAATCCGTCCGCGTCCTTCAAGGATCGTGGCATGGCCTGCGCGTTTTCTTATTTGCGGCATTTGGTCGCCAGGCACGGTTGGGAGCACGTCATCACCATTTGCGCGTCCACGGGCGATACCTCGGCGGCGGCGGCCCTGTACGCGGCCTATGTGGGTGACCCGCTGAAGTCCGTGGTTTTGCTGCCTAAGGGCAAGGTTACTGCCCAGCAGCTGTCGCAGCCCTTGGGTAGCGGCGCCATGGTTTTGGAAATCCCCGGCGTGTTCGATGACTGCATGAAGGTTGTTGAATACCTAGCGGACCACTATCGTGTCGCATTACTTAATTCGAAAAATGCGTGGCGTATTCTTGGGCAGGAGAGCTATGCCTACGAGGTTGCCCAATGGTATGATTGGGATTTGCGGGGCAAAGCCGTGTTTGTGCCCATAGGCAACGCCGGCAATGTCACCGCGATCATGAGCGGATTTTTAAAGCTGCATCGACTTGGGGTTATTGACCGGCTCCCGCGTATCTTCGGCGTTCAGTCCGAACACGCCGATCCGGTTTTTCGGTATTACGCCCAGGAGCCCGGACAGCGCGTCTACGCTCCGGTTACGGTTCAGCCGTCCGTGGCCCAGGCGGCCATGATCGGCAATCCCGTGTCCTTTCCCCGGGTCGAGGCCTTGGTCCGGTCCTACGAGGCCCTGGCTGGCGCTGGCGCGTTCCAGGTGGTGCGGGTCAGCGAGCAACGAATCATAGAATCCATGCTGCTTGCCAACCGGCACGGCCATATTGCGTGCACCCAGGGTGGCGAATGTTTGGCCGGTTTGCTCAAGGCCAAGGAATTGGGCCTTGTCGCCGCCGACGAACTGGCGGTCTTGGATTCCACGGCGCATGCGCTCAAGTTTTCGGGATTTCAGGATCTGTATTTTCAAAATGCCTTTGCCAAGGAGTATCGGATCAGCGCCGACCCGGCTTTGTCCAATGCGCCACGGTTGGTTATTGGCTCCGAGGAAAAAGAAACCCTGGCCGTGGATGCCTTTACCAGACAGGCTGCGGAAAATGTGGTCTCGGCGTTGGGGCTGACCAGACGGGGCACAACCGTTTAGGGTGTTTTGGAGTTGTGTTCGAGGGGCGGACGGCGGGGCTCCGCCTCCTCCCCGGTTGGAATCCGGGAACTTGGCCGTTACGGGCCCGTGATGGTGCCGCCGTCGTCCATGTGGCCGACAATGGCGATATCGTGCGTGTTGGCAAAATCCAGCGTTTCAGCGCGGTCGAAAAAGAGGCACCGCCCGGCTTCGATGGCCAGACACGAAGCCCCCACCGCGACCATGCCACGCAGGGTGTTCAGGCCCACTGCGGGGAGATCCAGCCGGGAGTCCTGCCCGGGTTTGGATCGCTTGATAACAACGCTACCCGCTCCACCCAACTGCCCACCCCTGGCAATGGCCGCATCCGTGCCCTCTATGGCTTCCACCGCGAGGACGATGCCGTCCTTGATGACTAGGCATTGGCCGATATCAAAGCTCCCCAAGGCCGAAGCCAACGTCCATCCCAAACGGATGTCTTCCTGTTCGCGGGACGAAGGAGCCCGACGGGTCAGGACTCCGGCTGGCGCCGTTAGATCCGGGGTGAATTCATGGGCGCCGACAACGGTCATGCCCTCGCGTTCGAGTTCGGCGGTCGCGGCGCGGAGCACTGCGTCATCACCCTTGGCCGCCAGGGAAAAGAGAATCCGGGCCGCGCGCCAATCAGGACGCAAATCCAAGGCGCGGGGCTTGTTGATTGGACCGGCCATGACCACCTGGGTGACGTGTTGGGAACGAAAAAAGTCGATCAGACGTCCGAGTTGGCCCAATTTGAGCCAGGAAAAGGCGTCACATTGGCTGGGAAAATCGGGCCGTGTATCGGATGGAAAACCCACGCCCACGACGCGGAAGCCCCGGGCGTGAGCGGTTTGGGCCACGGTGTGGGGGAAGGTCCCGCCGCCAGCGATAACGCCAAGGGTGGTCGGCATAATTTTAAGGACTAGATGCGTTCGGGCGAGATGGTGCCGCGTTTGCTGGCGCGGATGAATTCGAGCAGTTTCATGACCTGTGGGAAGTGTCCGAGTTCCGTTTCCACCTGTTGGATGACCTCGTTTCGTTCCTGATTGGAGCGCCAGATCAATTTATAGGTCGATTTCAGGGCGTGGATTTCCTCGGAGGAAAAACCATGTCTGCGCAAGCCAATAAGGTTGAGTCCGCGCAGGGTGGCGCGTTCTCCAACCGCGAGCATGAACGGGGGAACGTCCTGGGGCACGCCGGTTTTGCCTCCGATGAAGGCAAAGTCTCCGATGGTGACAAACTGGTGCACGGCGGAGAGGCCGCCAATGACGACATCGCTGCCGATGGTCACATGCCCGGCCAGGGTCGCGGCATTGGCCAGCACGTTGGAGTCACCGATCAGACAGTCGTGGGCGATGTGCGAGTATGCCATCATTAAATTATCCGAACCGACCCGGGTGATGCCACCGCCGCCTTCGGTACCACGATGGATGGTCGAGAACTCCCGGATTTTGTTTCGGTCCCCGATGATCAGCGACGAGATTTCACCATGGAATTTGAGATCCTGGGGCTCCCCTCCGACACAGGCCATGGAATGGACGTGGTTGTGTGCTCCGAGGGTTGTATTGCGCTTGATCTGTGCTCCGGCGTCAATCCTGGTGCCGTCACCGATCTGGACCTGGCCCTCGATGATGGCATAGGGGCCAACGATCACCTCGACCCCGAGAGTGGCTTGCGAGGCAACAATGGCGGTGGGGTGGATGGTAACGCTCATCAAGCTTCTCTCGCGACAATGGAGGCGGTGAGGATGCCCTCGGCCACGACCTTGTCGTTGACAAGGGCCTTGGCGCTGGTCTTCCACATGCCCAGTTTATGACGTTCATGGTTGACATGGAGATGGAGTTGGTCTCCGGGAAACACGGGTCGGCGCAAACGCACCTTTTCCATGCCGGTGAAAAGAAAGATTTTGCCCGTTGTTTCCTCGGGTGGCAGGCTTTTGATGACCAGGATACCTCCGGCCTGGGCCAGGGCTTCGAGGATAAGCACCCCGGGCATGACCGGATACGCTGGAAAATGTCCTTGGAAAAACGGCTCGTTGATGGTCACGCTTTTTATGGCATGAATGGATTTCATGGGCTCGAACGCCAAGACGCGATCAACCATCAGGAATGGGTAGCGATGGGGTAAAAGATCCAGGATGTCGCGGCTGACGATTTCGCCGGATTCGGGTTTGGTGATCATGACGATTGTCCTGAGTTGGCGATGTGTTGTTGAAGCGCGGCCAGTTCCTTTTCGAGTTTGGACAGTCTGCGTCGCATGTCCGGGAGCTTGGGCAGAATGGCCGAGCTGCGCAGGAAGGTGCCGTGCGGCATGATCGGGATGCCACTCATGTCCTGACCAGCGGGAACATCCTGGCCAATACCGGATTTGGCGCCGATACGGCATCCATCGCCCAGATGGATATGGCCGGCCACGCCAACCTGGCCGGCCAGGATGACTCCATCGCCCAGGGTTGTCGAGCCAGCAATGCCCACCTGGGATACAAGGAGGCAGTTTTGCCCGACGCGTACATTGTGTCCAAGTTGTACCAAATTATCGATTTTCGTGCCCCGACCAACCCGCGTTTCGCCTAGGGCCGCACGGTCGATGGTCGTGTTGGCGCCGATTTCGACATCGTCCTCGATGACGGTCCGTCCAATTTGCGGGAATTTGGTCATGCCGGCATCGGCCTGGGCGAAACCAAAACCGTCGCTGCCGAGAACCGCGCCGGCGTGCACGATAACCCTTTTGCCGACCTGTGTTCCGGCCATGAGAACACAGTTGGGGTAAACGATGGTGTCATCCCCGACGCTGCAGTTTTCGCCAACATAAACGCCGCTGAAGAGCTGGACGTTGGCTCCGATGACAGCGCCCCGGCCAACGGTCGCGAACGGGTACACGGTGGCAGTGTCGTGGACCGACGCCTCGGCGTGGATGGACGCCATTTCGCTTTGTCCGGTAAAGCTACCCTGCGGTTTGGCGAAAAGCTGCACGCAGCGCGCGAAATCCAGATATGGAGCATGGCTGACCAGGGCCGTGGCGACCTGATTGGACTGGGCTTCATCGAGGATGACCGCCGCCGCTTGGGTAGACGCGAGCTGGCTGGCGTATTTGGGGTTGGCCAGAAAGGACAGTTCCGAGGACGTGGCGTCGGCCAGGGTGTTGACGCCGGTGATCTCGGTATCCAGCCCCTTGAGGCGCAGGCCAAGGGTTGTCGCGATGTCGGAGAGGAGCATGATCGATCCGCTATTTGCCGCGCATGGCCTTGTTGAGTTCCGAAATGATCGCGTCGGTCAGGTCCGTGCTGGCTTCGTGATACATGATCGCGCTGCCCTGTTTGTCAAAGATGGCGGTGTACCCGTTTCTCTTGCCATAATCCTGCAAGATGGTGAGTAATTTTTCGATAATGGGTTTTGACAGATTTTGTTCCGCTTGTTGCAGCTTGCGCTGATAGCTTTGCCCCATGTCCTGGAAATCCCGGATTTTGCGTCTGTATTGGTTCTCTTTTTCCAGCTTGGCTTCCTGGCTGAGCATCATGGCCTGTTTTTGCAAATCCTCCTTGAGTGTATCCAAGGATTTCTTTTGGGCGTCCAGGTTGCTTTTCATGTCCTTGAACTGGGATTTGAGCGAATCCATGGCCTTGATGCCCGGCTCGGATTTGGCAATAACTGCCTTCATGTCCACGAAGCCGATTTTTGTTTCCGCGTTGACCGCCGTGCACATGCACGCGAACAGAATAATGCTGTAAATGATGAAACGCATGCGATTCTCCTCGACATATAAAATTGTGGATTGTGGTTAAAAAAACTGGCCCACGGAAAATTCAACGCGGCCCTTGCGTTCCTCGTCGTGCAATTCATCCAGCGGGAACCCGTACTCGACGCGCAACGGGCCAAGGGGTGAATACCACCGTACTCCAGCGCCTACGCTTTTGTAGAGATCGAAGTCAATGGATTCGTCGTCATCCCAGGCATTGCCCGCATCGAAAAAGACAACGCCCAGGATTCCCATTTCCTTGTGCAGGGGCACCAGATATTCCGCGTTGATGAAAAATTGTTTGGTACCGCCTTTCTCGTCGCCTTCCTCGTAGCCTTCGCTTCCTTCCTTGGCGTCGTACAAGGGGGACACTGTCCGTTCTTCGTAGCCACGGACGGAATTCATGCCTCCAAGGTAGAAGCGTTCGAAAGGAGGAATGCGTTCACTACCGTTTTTCATTACATAGCCGCCTTGGGCATGGAAGTGAAACACCGTGTCCAGGAACAAGGGGACATAGTGGTTCATATCCGCGATGTATTTGACGAAATCGTCATCGCCGCCCAGGATGCCGCCTCCGTATTCCGTGGAAAACTGATACGTGTTGCCCTTGGTGGGGTTGATGCGCCGGTCCGTGGTGTCGCGCTTGATGGATGCGTAGAGGGCGCTGGCCCAGTTGCTGCCCTCGATGTCCTTGATGACCTTGTCCGCGTCGTCATCGATGTCTCCGATGACGTACTTTTCGAGTCGATAGTTCCAGGACAGGTTGGTGTATTCGCCGAGTGGGTAGCCAAAGAGCAGTTTCCCGCCCATGGCTTCCTTGTCGTAGTCCGAGTATTCATTGCTGGTGTTGTAGAGCGTCGCGCCCACGCCAAGATTGGTGTCGTCATAATGCGGGTTCCAGAAGGTCGCCGTGTAGTCTGCGGATTTGGCGCTGATGGTGCCCTTGAAACCGAGTTGGTAGCCCATGCCGAACAGGTTGCGTTCCAAAACCTGGCCCGAGAAAAAGACCTGCGAATAG
>RZYB01000009.1 GCA_009930495.1 Deltaproteobacteria bacterium | reverse complement strand
AATTACCAGCCCAACACGGGCACGGTTCTCTTCGATGGGCGGAATCTGGTCGGCCTCCCCACCCACGCCATTGTCGAAAGCGGCATCGCGCGCACGTTCCAAACCATCCGCCTCTTCCAGAACATGACCGTGCTGGAAAACGTTCTCGCCGGCTGCCACTGCCGCATGCGCTCCGGGTCCTTGGCCGCCATGTTCCGGACTCCGGCCCAACGCATCGAGGAAGCCGAGGCCCTGCGCCACGCCATGGCGGAGCTGGAATTCGTGGGTCTGAGTCACGAATGGAAAAACAAGGCCAAGAATCTGTCCTACGGCAACCAGCGTTTGCTGGAAATTGCCCGGGCCCTGGCCACCAAACCCAAGTTGATCGTGCTCGACGAACCCGCCGGAGGAATGAACGACCAGGAAACCCAGGACCTGATCCGGCTCATTCACGAAATCCAGGGGCGCGGCATCACCACCTTGCTCATCGAACACGACATGGGCTTGGTCATGCGTGTGTGCTCGTCCTTGGTCGTGTTGGAGCATGGCAGCAAAATCGCCTCCGGGACACCGGCCGAGATCCAGGCCAACCAGCGTGTCATCGAGGCCTACCTGGGCGTCGACTCCGAATAAGGATTGAATATGCTGCTCAAAATCGAAAATTTACGGGTCAATTACGGCAATGTCGAAGCGCTGCATGGCATCAACCTGGAAGTGGACGAGGGGGAAATCGTGACCATCCTTGGCGCCAATGGCGCGGGAAAATCCACGACACTCAACGCGATCAGCGGCTTGGTTCATATTTCCAGTGGAAGCATCCACTATCAGGAGACCGCATTGCACAAGCTTCCAGCCCACGAGATCGTCAAGCTCAAAATCACCCAAAGCCCCGAAGGGCGGCGCGTCTTCACCACCCTGACGGTGGAAGAAAATCTGATGCTGGGCGCGTTCACCTCGACCAATACCGAGCGCATCGCCAAGAGCCGGAAATGGATTTACGAACTTTTTCCCCGCCTGGAGGAGCGCCGCAAGCAACTTTCCGGCACGCTGAGCGGCGGTGAACAGCAGATGCTGGCCATCGGACGGGCACTCATGGCTAATCCGAAAATCCTGCTCCTGGACGAACCCAGCCTGGGCCTGGCCCCGATATTGGTGAAATCCATCTTCGACACCGTGCGGGAAATCAACAAATCCGGTGTAACCGTGATCCTGGTCGAACAAAACGCCAAGGCCGCGCTCAAACTGGCGAACCGGGGTTATGTCATGGAAGTTGGCAATATCGTTCTTTCGGACTCGGCCAGCGCCCTGCTCTCCAACAAACAGGTCCAGGGCGCCTATCTCGGCGGTGGCCATTCCTAGTCCCATCGCGCACGTGGTCCCACACGCGCCGCGCCTGTCCCTGGCGCGGCGCTTTTTTATTTCAGCGCCTGGCGACCCAGATCGCGGACAATTCGAAATTCCGCTTCGGTCACGGGCATGACGGACAACCGCGATCCCCTGCGCAGCAGTTCCATTCCTTCCAAGCCCTTGATCCCGCGCATGGCGCGCAACGAAACCGGCGCGCAGAATTTTTCAACAAAACGCACGTCAACCATGACCCACAATGGTTTGTCCGGAGTCGAACGAGGGTCATAGTGGGCGTCATCGGGATCAAAGGCCGTATGATCGGGGTACGCCTCCCGTTCCACCCTGGCGATCCCGACCACGCCGGGCGCGGTCACGCTGTGATAGAACAACACCAAATCTCCGACGCGCATCTCATCGCGCATGAAATTGCGGGCCTGAAAATTGCGAACCCCGTCCCAGGACGTGGTTTGCTTGGGCAAGGCCGCCAGATCGTCGATGGAAAAGCATCCTGGTTCGGTCTTCATCAGCCAGTATTTCATCGCGGCCTCGTTTTCATTGACCCTGTTCCATTGCAGACATCTGGATGACGACTTCAATACAAATTACAGCATACTTCGTAGTTGGAATGGGTGAAAGGGTTGAGGCGGTCCTTGGTCGCTGGCTGCAAGGTACGCTGCACCTGGATCAAGGCTTTGGCGAGCTTCGTTGTTTCTGATGAGCAATAATTGTGGTCATGCATGATTACTCCTTTATTGGACCGAGAACAAAAAAGAGATCCCAGTCAAAGCGCACAAATTGCTTTAGCTGGGATTTTGATGGGCCACCAAGTAAGTAATATATAATTATAATAATTTGGTTAACAATACTGCAGGCAACTGCACGAATGAATACCAAAATTTTTATTTGATTTTATTAATTACGTGAGAAGTACTTTCACTTCTTGAATTTTTCTATTAATAAATCCAACTGCCTTGCGTCATTGACCTCACATTCCCATATCACCACAACATCCCATCCCATCGCCTTCAGCTGAACGCTTACATCAGCATCACGCGCCTTGTTACGAGAAAGCTTTGCTGCCCACCACTCTGTGCGAGTCTTCGGGATGCGAAAGTTGCTGCATCCTTCGTGGCAATGCCAGAAGCAACCATGAACGAAAACAACAGTGCGGCGGCCGGAAAATACCAAATCCGGATGCCCCGGTAGTCGATTGTCGTGCAGACGGTAACGGAGTCCGGCCGCCCAGAACGCGCGGCGCACTTTCATCTCAGCCTGACTGTCCTTACTCCGAATGCGGGCCATGTTCTCAGATCTTGTCAGCGGTAAACGCTTGGACTTCCGACCTTTTCGTGCGCTGGCTCCTCCTGAGCCGGAATCGTCAGAACCCGCAGCCATGGTTCGCAGCCTTGATGATCTCCTCAACTTCATCCATCCCTAGCGATGGCAAATTTGCAAGGTCAATTGTGTACTTCACCGAGACTACGCCCGTCGGCGGGAAAAAATCGTCTGGAAGTCGGGGAAAGTCATCATCCACGGCGTAGACTTCAGCTCCTCGCAAGAAAAAGCGAAGAAGCTCTCCGGAGTTCCTCACTTCCTCAGACCACCCCATATTGGCTATCTTCGTCATGAATAAGTCCAACGCGGCCGCATCTCCCCGCAGCAGATCAACAACGGCGTCCACCTGAGTTGCCAACGACTCGTCGCCACCAACGCTCTCCTCTAGTAGGATGGAAACAAAGAGCAGGCGACACCCGGAAGAAGTGCGTAACTGATCGAGGCGGGAGATTTCGTGCTCCGGGCGGCTCTTGCGCGTGGTCTTAACCTCAATGTGCAGTTGATCCCCCACAAAATCGTGACGCTCAGAGTCCGGCCCACGCCACTGATCGACGGCCGCTGGCCCTAGCGTCGGAATCATCAGTGAGCGAAGCACCAGCAATTCGCCAAAGAGACCGACTTGGACGATCTTGTCTATGGCTTGCCGAGCTGGTTTCCAGGCTGACTGCCATGCACGGATAGTTGCGGCCACAGCTTTCCATGGTTCGCGAGACTGACGTACGACAGCATCCACAATCTCGCTGCAGAACGGGGTGAAAACCTGTTCGTGTGACGGAGGCGCAGAAAGATCGAGAACCGCCCCTGTGTCCAGGCGGCGGTGCCTCACTTTCAATCCATTAAGATCCGATGGCAGCGCTCCGACAGGGCCATGTTCCACAGGAATCAGCAGGTGAAGCTGCCCGGCATAATCCATCGCCGAAGACAAGCAGGTTTCGTTTCCATCAACAACAATTGGAATGACTGTGAGAGCGTCCTCGCTCTGGGGTCGCATGGGCCGGAGCTGGGACCAATGCGCTGGAGTTAGGCCGTTATCCATTGGACACCATGCTGTTCACAATCCAGGTTGTTCCCGCATCCGAAGTTTGCGGCAAGCTCAATGCCAATGCTATAACCGGCTCCCTGTAAGAAATACCGAGATACTCCGGGTCCAACGGATAGATCAGAAGAAGTCCCTGAGTGGAAGGTCTGGCAGCGCGCATAGCTTCAGCGTCATAAGCACCGCTTTCCCGTTTGTAAGCATCCGATCCCCTGGGCAGATCCACGCCCTCGTGTGCAGGGTCAGTCAGGATGCCAATACTCTCGCTGCTGATGCGTTTACGACGGACGAGGCCGACCTCCCGACCGCCCAATGTTACCGACTTGCCGTCGGCGGGTGACGCCACAAAAACGGACCAGTCCGTCAGTTCGTCGACTGCCGCACGCCCCATGATCCAATCGGCCAGCAGGTCATTGCGGAAGACGACGATGTCTTCGTGGATGTGGTAACCACGCAAGAATGCCGCAATGACTTCCGGTGACACGTCTCGCGCAAGCATTCCGCCATGGCATCTTACCGAGGGAGAGACTTCCTCGATAAAGCGATCTGTGAGGTCGAGATTGATTTGTAGCGTCGCGTGGTCTGACAACGGCAAAAGGACTGTTTGCGGATGTTCACCTGACCACGAATCCTGCTGGGATAATGCTGTTCGGGCTTTGTTACGCGCCGTCAGTAAAAGATCGCTGTGCGATCGCAACCGGATAGCCATCTGATCAGGCCGACGGCCGGCACGAGCCAAGGCGACGATGGAGTCGCGCAGCGTCTGTTCCACCAGAGCCAATTCGGAAAACCAACGGGCAATACCGTCAGTTGTCCATATCCGTATGAGATCCTCGTAGCCGTGACGAAACCCATACCATCGTGCCATCTGAAGCAACGTGTCGCACATTGAGGCGGTTCGCAGAAAATACGAAACAGTCAGCCCCTCCAGTGTTAAACCTCGGGAAAGACGATTACCGCCAACTGCGACAATATGTCTGCCGGGCTTCTCGTCATATTCCAGGTTCTCACCCGTGACGCTGTTGAGTTCCAAGACCAGAAGTTCCCGAAGGACCCCGACAGCAACCTTAAGAACGGCTTCATCTTTGGCCGGGACATTAATACCTGCCTTCATCCCTTCCCATACCGGACCAAAGATCGCTTCAAGATGCTGCCCTTGTCGTTCAGCTTCTCGCCACAGATCCAATTGGTCACGAATGGCGTCGGCGATGCGACTTTGCTCAGCCGTCCGTTGGCTCACATGCACAAGCATTGTGTTGGACTTGCCTGTATGTCCTCGTAAAATCCGCACTCCACCGGCTAAGCAAAACGAAACGAGAGCTTCTGTCAGGGAATTCGGCAAGGTGTCAGATGCCAGTTCCAGGATGATCTCGCTCTTCCTGCGCCTGCGGGCTCCCCGCAGTGCCTTCACATCCTCCTCAGCGACGATCCGAAGGACATCGCGCCCTTGGGCCGAAACGCCGAACAGCTCCTCCGTGCCGGTATACCCCCTAGGCCGAGGCAACTGAATGAGGAAGTCCTTGGGGAACAGATCTTCACCAACATTTCGATCAATAGCTTCCGGGTTGATAAGGATGTTGGCAAACGGAGTTGCCGTGTAGGCGATATAGGCCGCCTTCTTTGTCCGCTTCAAAATCGAGCGGATAAGATCATTGGTTCGGGACGGTGCGAGATTCTCATCATAGTCGTCATCATCGCTCACAGATGCATCAAGCGGCCGATTGCCCTTGGTATTTATGGACGCTTGGTCGGCCTCGTCATCAATGATCAAGACTGGCAGATCATCAAGATCAGACTGTGATGCCTCCAGCCAACGACACAATTTCTGGAGCACTGGGACGTTCTTTTTCACGACAGCAAGAAACGGCCCTGCCAGTTGGAGGATATTTCCGTCCTGTTCCTTGAAGTCCTCTGTTGGCGTCGTTAGCGTAATCCACGCTTGGCAGCTATCGTCAAGTACACAGTTGCTCTGATTGCCGGTCAGCTCCCTTTCAAGGCGGTTCTGAGTCTGATTCCTTAGAGAGTCATGAATGCCAGACAGGACGATCACCATACGGTAACCTGCATCCACGGCACGGGCGGCAACAGCGGTATAGTTTGCCGTTTTACCGCTTTGCACGTAGCCAACGACAAGCCCTCGCCCTTGGAAAGGGGTGATGGATTTTGGATCAGGCAGGTGTTGCAAGACACGAAGCGATTCCGCTGACACCGAATCGACCTGCTGCTGCACCCATTTCGGGTCTGAACGCAGAAGCTCCTCAAGCCGTTTCCAGTATCGCCATGAATCGGCAAGGCGGTCAGTCCACGCTGGCCTATGTTGTAAGACGCCGACAATCTGAACAGCACCCATCAAGAATCTTTTCCTGCCATCAGTTGCTTCTGGGCCTCCATCTCGTCCAACCTACCAAGGAAGGTAGCCAAGTGTACAAGCGCTTGAGGATCTGTCTGGATCTGTCTCACCAGAGCAGACAGGCTCGGATTGAGTTCACTGACCTGGATGTCGACGGAGCCAGTCATTCCCTTCGTCAACTTCCAAACAAACTTATCTGTCTTGACCTCTTTGATGCCAACCTTCGGAAGTGGAGCAGCAGGTGCCACCGTTGTTCCAGAAGATGCTGGCGAAGTTCCAGGCGCTGATCCACTCCCGGTCCTGGGACCACCTGCACTTCCCTGACGGTTTGAGCCCTGAGCCGAAGAAGAGGGTGATGACGCTCCATTAGGTTGACGCGGGCGCCGGTACTTCTTCTGACTGTCTTTGCGGGCTACGCTGGCTAAGATCTTGATTTCAGTCTGAAGCTGCATTGGCAACTGAACGATCTGTTTACTGATGTTGATCTTGAAGGCGTCATCCAACACCTTGTCGAAGTTGACGATCACGCGTGCGAGCTTGGTTTTCTCGTCATTGGTTTCCCACATCTGATGCCAGCCGCCCCACTTGATAAGGCGGTCATGGCGGTAGATGAAGAGTCCCTGAGTTTCGTTTCGTTTACCGTGAAGACCGATCAATTCCAAGGCACGGCGTGCGGCATCTGGGCCTCCATCAGCGTGGTATGCGGCGATTTCGTCCTCTGTAGGAAGAAGATGGGCCTGCACAAGCACCTTACCGTCCTCGTTTTCGGTCGGTATACGGATGGGTTTCGCGTCGTATGGAATCGCCAGTGGGTGGCCCACGGGGTTGTTGGGTTCGACTCGGTTGCCGTTAATAGTGATCGTCACTTTTTTCCGGCCAGCAGCCGTGCCTTCTAGGAAACGATGAAAAACCAGTGCGAGATGGCGTTCCAGTAGCATTATTTCGGACGAGTAGGGATCGAGGCCTCGCGCTGCCGGCTTAGTCTGCGGAGGGCGCATATCCTCCCAGAGCACGACTGTTCCATGATTTCCGAGAGCCGTCGCCTCCTGCTCCCATGGCTCCAATGTGTCTGACTTGGCTATCCACCCGTCCATGTCATCGACATCCCATGTGAGATGATTTGCCTGCGCGCCATCGCATTTGGTCACAACAGTGAATACCTTGGCCTGTGACCAGGATGCCCCTTTCAGACCGTAACCGTACTTGCCTAGGCTATTGCCCTCGTAATCGGAATTGCTTCCAATTCGCATCGCCTCAGCCAGTTTGACTTTGTCCATACCGCAGCCATTGTCGGCGATACTCATCCACCGACCATGGCCGCCGTCAGGTCGACCGAATGTGATGGTAATTTCGGTGGCGTCTGCACTGATGGCGTTGTCCAACAAGTCTGCAACAGCCGAGGGCATTGTGTGCCCCACAGCCGCCAGGATTTGCACAAGACGTGCAGGATTGGGGGCAAGTTCAACCCCGTTCTGGCGCACCTTTTCAAAGGCAGGAATCTCAGCCGATTCCCTCTGAGATGCCACGAAAAGATCAGGCCGAGCTTTGCTCAGAGTACGCCAAGTCCGCGCCCCCTCTTCGTCATGAAGAGCGATCATTGCCGACTTTGCCAATCGGCTGCTTTCTCCGTCAGCGAGTATCGCCTTTGTCACCGCATGATCTGCGGAAAACACCGCCCATGAGCCTACGGCCGGGGTTGAGCCCGCCTCGATCTCCATGGCAAATAAGCAGCCGGGGGAGACGAAGTGGTAACACTTATCAGTCGGACAATTGCCCTCAAGGCGCCAATTCTTCTCCTGCCGCTTCAACCACTGGCGCGTCCTGCTGACACCATCATCGGTGTCGTACCGCAGATCCATTTCGATGAGATCGGAATCCTTGGCCGCAGGGAATACGCGGTCCACCACATCCCAATCAAAGTTGATAGCGCGCTGCTTTGAACCTTCCTTTCCCTGCCGGCGATACTCGTGGAACATTCCAAGTTCGCTGTGGGTGAGAATTCTTAGTATCAGGAAACGCATTTTACCTCGCAATTCCTTCCCGTAGTTGTAACTAAGGTCTTTTTTTGCAAACCAAGCAGATCCGTACGCATGTCGGGTATCGTCTGACAACCGATCATCGACCGCATAGCCATCGCGATGGCGTAGGCAACAAGTGGTGGCACGGCATTGCCAATCTGTTTGAAAGCAGGATTCATGCTTCCGCGAAGAACGAATCCGTCAGGAAATGATTGCAATCGAGCAGCTTCCCGTACCGAAATGGTTCTGGCCTGCTCACTGTCAAAATGAATATGACTGTATGAGTCCTTGCCAAGATGTGCCAGGAGTGTACGTACCGGCTTGTTCCGAAAAAGTTTCCACCACTTGTTTGGGAACTTACCGGGATCGTACGGAAGAGTCCATGCCTTGATGAGTTCCTGCATCTGTGCAGTTTCGGTTCCTTTGCCTTTCCCCGACTTCCAATGCTTGTTGAGCAGTTGCTGTCGCTTCTCTTCTACAAATCGCCAGACCTCGGGATATTGCCAACCTTCATCCATCAGACTGAAGATCTTGTAATCGCGCGGAAGGTAGCGGATCACATGTCCCGTGGTGTGATCATTGGTGCCGAAATTCGGCCACTGCCGCATCAAGCGCGACCACGCTGTTGTAGGTTTGTCCGACGTGTACTCCACGGGCTCGCCAGGGTCTTTTCTACCGCGAGCGATCTGACCATTGTCCAATAAGTCAAGGGCGAAAATTGGAGGAAGATCCGCAAGCGCCTCGCCTGCAGTGGTTGTCGGCGGCAGACTATCTTCAACAATAGGATCATTGATCCAACAGTGACTGTGTTCAGACTGCAAGCCCTGCATCGCGCTTTGCGGAATCAGTTTCCGCGCAGAGGCTCTGGTGCCCCCGTAACCAGATGGCAGCACCGCGAAGTGGGTCGGCGACGGGAAGACAACGTCCTGGTCGAGGTCTCTATGCACCCCGATTAGAAACATACGTTCACGAGTTTGCGGAACTCCAAACCAAGAAGCGTTGAGCAATGTGTAGCGAACAACGTATCCCTCATTCTGGAGGTGCTCAGCCACGGTCTCGGCGACATTCTTACCCCCGTGATTCAGGATGTCCGGCACGTTCTCCATCAGCAGTGCCAGAGGCTTGGTCTCACGGACGTAATGTAGGTATCGCTGCCACAGATTCACGCGACCATCCACCAAAAAAGCTATATCAGCGTCATCCTCCTTCCGCCGATATGCCTCGGCACGCAGCTTGGCACGCCCGACGCGGGCAAAGGCTTGGCATGGCGGGCCACCAACAAGCACATCCACCTGCTCATCTACCGCACCGTTGATGCCAAGATCACTAAAGATCGACGCCGGGTCCTCCTTCGTGATGTCGCGAGCCTTGAAATGAGCCATCCGATTTATCCCATGACTGACACTCGCAAAGTTAGCTCCGTGAGATTCTGCGGCCAGAGGGTCGAGTTCAACCGATGCGATCAGTTCAAATCCGGCGGTAGCAAAGCCGAGAGAAATCCCACCGCAACCTGCAAAAAGATCCATGAACCTCGGCGGACTGCCGGCCTTAATCCTGGCAATCTTTTTTCGAATTACCTTAGACATGGACATCGATAACAATCCCCATCCACAGGTGTCGCGCCATAGCAAATGTGGGCAGCCGAAGGAAGCCGCCAAGACTGGATCTGCTCACAATGTATCGGTCTAGGAAAATTGAACACGTTTTGAGATAAATCATGAGGCCTTAGTCGTGACATTTAGAGGGTGGTTTGAACATCAGCCCAAGATTTCCCATACAGACATCAGGCTAACATACTTCAGAAACTGGTTAATTCATAGAAATTCTCGCTAGCGGTTCGAATGGATATACCCTTACACCCGCTCATCTCCTTGTCTAAGGTTACAGGAACATGGGTCCGGTGGCTATCCTTGGAAATATCCCGTTCTTGCAACTCCAAACCATTGTTATAGGCCACGTGGCGCGGCCAAAATGCTAAATTTATGAAATTACCATTCGACTCCTTATCAATACGGGAAAGGCTGTCTTCATCCGGGCACACAACTGTAAAAGTAATCGAAGCCTGATAAAATGCGTAGGTTTTGAGTTCAAAAAGGGAATCATCTACATCTTCAGCAACATTCCATTTTTGTCGTAACTCAAACAACGGCTTGTTGCCCTGCTCACGAAACTCCCATGGCCGACCTGTTTCAACAAGAGTATCCCCGTGTCCCATCGTAATTGCGGCCTTATACCCTCTTGTATCGAGAGGGCTGTACTGCTTGATTATCTCCGTTGCAGTAGAGATATCACTTCGAACAGTCCATATACTTGCCATATTCGGAGAAATAAAAGAGTTGTCAATCATAACCTGCAACCCCTTATCTTCCCATGAGTTACCTGTTATAGCGTATTCAATTTCAAGACTTGAAGAATGGTCGGTGGCATGCAAAAATGGGACAGGAACTGTCAATGTGAATGTCCGAGACATATTCGGAGCAATTAAAACATATTCATTCTCCGAGGAAGGCGACGCACTCTCTGTTTCCACGATATCTTCACGTATCGGAGTCTCGGATTCCACAACCTGTGTATCAGCATCCTGAGAAGCCTGCGTGGTCTCTTCGGGTTCTGACGAGCATCCAAACAATACCTGCACTACGACAACAAGAACAAGAACGAAATTCCGAGAAAACCGCATGGCAATCCTCCATGTTCAAAAATTAGACAAAAAATCCCAACGCAATCAATTCCGGTGTCTTTATCCACGCGCATAACCTAGACGCGTCACTGCTGCCAAGCCCATGGTTGGGAACCAACACCTCGATTCTGCCCTAATCCGAACGTTATCCTACGCACCCCAATGAAAAAAGGCTCCCCCGTTTCCGGAGAAGCCCTTGATATCGATCCTCGACTGGATTCTACCAGTTGGAATCAGCAAACGGATCCTGGGATCCACCGGAGAAACCAAAATCGGAACCAGCGGCGGCTTCAGCCGGCGCGCCAACGGCCTCGGCGGCCGGGGCCGCGCCAGCAGCAGCCACGCCCGCCACGCCCGCGACAACCACGCCGGTCTTTTTCACTTCCTCGACTTCCTTGAGCAGGGCTTCAAGCTTGCCCGTGAACTCAACAATGCGGGCTTCGGTGGTAACGAACAAAGACTCGGCCTCGCCCTTCTTCTGGCCTTCGTATTCCTTGACCTTGGCGGACAGGGCGGCAATTTCGGCGTCCTTGGCGGACAAAGCCTTGTTCAACTCGTCGATCTGGGCGGCCTTGGCATTGATCTGCCCCTTGTAGTCGGCCAGCTTGGCGAAAACGTCATCAATCTCGGCCTTGGCCTTGATCGGCATGGGGGCGACGGAGACAGACTGGCCCAATTCAACAACCTGTCCCTTGGACATCTTCGTCAATTCGGGATGCTGCTCGTAAATCCAGGCTTTGGCCAGGGCGGCCGCGAACGGGGTGGAGTCGGCATCCAAGTCTTTCTGGGTCATGTAGGTCAACAATTCTTCAACGGAACTGCCACCTTCGCCCTTCAGATAGGCCACAAACGTATCCATCGGAAAAATCTTGCGAGCTTCAGACATGATGTCCTCCTTAAATTAAATAACAAAGATTTTGTCGTCTTCGATGAGCTTTTCGCCAATGGGCAAACGTCCAACGTACCGGGCGTAGATGAGCGCCGTTGTCCGGTACACCAAGTGGCCCAACTTGGACCAGGGCAGATACGCGATCAGCATGAAAATGCTAACCAGATGCAGGTAATAGGTAAAAAACGCCACGGGAGCCACGCCGGCCAGGCGAAATACTTCCGAACCGATGCCGGTCAAGGTCACGGCCCAAATCACGCCTAGCAAATACCAATCATAATAGCTGGAAACGGTTTTTTTGGTGTTGGCGTTCAAGCGTCTGCGCGTCAGCAGGGTCAGGCCGGTCACCAGCAACACCGCGCCGACATTGGCCAGAATCTTGACGGGATGCCACAAGGGCATCGGCGTATGACCGATGGGTCCCAACAAATGAATGACCTTGCCACCCCAATGGGCCACGGCCACGATGGAAGTCACGATGAAGCAGGCCACGAATCCATAAAACAGAATCTGGTGCCCCTTGACGCGCTCGCCATCTTCCGGGCTGTCCACGCAATTCTTGAAGCGGTTATGCTGCAGGATGTCGTACTTCACCGTGTCGATGATGGCGTCCTTCAAGGACGGCTTCTTGTAGCCGATGACAAAAGTTTGGGAGACATTGGCCTTGAAGCCTTCGACCATGTTCTTGACCCCAAGCCCGAAGCAAATGGCCACGAAAATGGCCACCAGGCCAAACAAGGGATCGATCGTGAAATCGCCGGGAAACAAATTGCCGTAGACAATCCGTCCATCCTCTTCCACCGGGAAAAAGCCGACGAAAGCAGCTCTGATCATCCAAATAATGGCAAAGATAGCGGCCGGAATCCCAGCCAGGATCGGGAGATGCTTGGGAGAGCTCATCCATTTGCCGATGATGGAAGGCGGAACAAGTCTGCGGTAGGTCATGTTGCGCAGCGCGGCGAGCAAATCACCAGGCTTGGCGCCTCGTGGGCACAGCTCCGAGCATGTCCCGCAATTATGACACAGCCAGATATCAATATCATTAAGCAGCTTGTCCTTCAGCCCCCATTGCGCCCAAATCATTTCCTTCCTTGGGTAGGGATTCTCGGCGGGAGACATCGGACACGCTACGGAACACGTCGCGCACTGATAGCATTTTTTTAGATCAACGCCACCAACCTCCTGGAGTTCTTTAACGAACTGAAGATCTGGCTCAATCTTTGTAGTTTTGGACATAGCGCTCCTCCTAGTATCCCTTGAACGGATTGGGGCCAAGCTTGACGATATCATCAACGAATTTATCAATCATTCCCGGAACGATATCATACTCATCGATGGCAACCTGGTACTGCTGGACACGTTCCGTCTCGATGCCGAGCTTGCCCAGCGTTTCACCCACGTTCGCCATTCTGCGATTGCATAATTCCGAACCCTTCATGAAGTGGCATTGGTAATCCTCGCCATACTTGCACCCCAAAAGCAGGCAGCCGTCCGTACCCTTGGACATGGCATCGGCAATCCAGATTGTATTCACGGAGCCAAGGCAACGCACCGGGATGATGCGGACATACGGACTCCACGTCTTCCCGCGCAGGGCGGCCATGTCCAGTGCCGGATAGGCATCGTTCTCGCAGGCCAGAATCAGGATACGCGGCCCGCCAACGGCCATGTCATCGGGCACTTCGACCTGCTTGATCATGGAACCGATCTGATCGACATTGTAGTTGTCAAAGGAGATAACACGTTCCGGGCAGGCGCCCATGCATGTTCCACAGCGACGACAGCGAGACGTGTTCGGCATTGGATTGCCCTTTTCGTCCTCGTCCAGGGCGCCAAACGGACACTCTTCCGTGCAACGCTTGCACTGGGTGCAGCGAACCAGATTGAATTTGGGGAAGGAACGATCGCCAGAGCGGGGATGAACGGCCATGCCCCGATTGGCCGATTCCAAGCACTGCACGGCCTTCAAAGCCGCGCCAGCGGCATCCACCGCCGCCGTGGCCAGGGTCATGGGCTGACGGACCGTGCCCGCGGCATAAATACCGGTGCGGCGGGTTTCATAGGGAAAGCAGATGTAATTGGAATCCGCGTACCCGCTGAAAAGATCCAAATCGGGCATGGCCGGTCCCTGACGGTACTGGAGCTTGAGGATCGGATCCAGGGCCGTGGACGGGACCATGGCCGTGGGCAGGACGAGCATGTCCACTTCGACCTCGACTTTGGAGCCCAACAGGGTGTCCTCGAGAACGACAACAATGTCGCCATCGCCGCCATCGCGGATATCGCTGATGACACCCTTGGTCATCATCACGCTCGGATCGTTTTGCGCTGCCTTGTAGTAGAGCTCGTTGATCCCGGGCACCATCATATGCTCGTAAACAACCATGGCCACGCCATTGGGGTTGAATTCCCGGACATAATTAGCCTGCTTCAGGGCGGTCAAGGAGGTCAACTCGGAGCTGTACAGCAGGTGTTTGTATGTATCCTGCTTGACGAAGTTGGTTTTGGGAGAGTCATCCTTCTCCTTGACCTCGGCGGCAACGGCAGCGGCGGCCCGGGCCTCTTGCTCCTTGACCTCGAAAGGCTGAAGCTTATCGCCGAATCCAAGTAAAAACATGACCTTGGTCGGGGTTGATCCATCGGACTTGCGCGCGATGGAGCCAGACTTGGCCATCTGTTCAAACTCGCGCGACGTGACGACGTTCTTCAATTTCCCATATCCGAAAGGCTTCAGATAGGCCGTGTCCTGGGGCACCCAACCCGTGGCGATGACCACGGAGCCGATTTCCACCACTTTTTCCGAACCAGCGACATCAATGGTCACCGTGTACCGACCAGGCGCGCCGGCGATGCTCGCGATCTGGCTGGATAAAAGAACCTCGATGTTCTCGCGGGACTGCACATCCGCGATCTTTTTCTCGATCCCGGTCTCGTGGGCCGCGTCGTAGGGATAATTGAAGGGGATGGTCTTATACATGACCGCAGCGGCACCGCCAAGCGCCTCGCCTTTCTCGACCACGACGACCTCATATCCAAGAGTCGCGGCATCCAGGGCCGCGCTCAGACCGGTCCAGCCACCACCGATGACCAGCACACGCTTGACCGCGTCAACCGCGCCGTCTTCGGGGACATTGGACTTCTGCAGTTTCACGATGCCCATGTTTACATAATCATTGGCCATCTTGTGCAAAAGTTCCGGGGTATGTCCGGGTGTGGGGGTCTGTCCGCTGGGGTCGTGATAACAGAGCACGCACAACTCGCGCAAATTGACCCGATCAAGCTGAACACCCGTGAACTGGTAACAATCCCACTCCACGCGCGGCGATGAACCGCACACGCACACGGCATCGATAAGGCCGGCGTCAATGTCGGCCTGAATCAAGGCATGTCCTTCGGGCGTGGCCAGTCGGGGATGCACCTTGACCACGGGACACACTGCGTCCCATTTTTTCCGAATGCCCTCGCAGAGCTTCTGGATATCCAAAAGTCCGCCGAGACTCGCTTCATCAAAATATACGCCAATTTTTTCGGCCATGTCCTACCTCCCTCTCACCGTCTGAATGGCTTTCATGGCGGCGCCCGTCGCGGATTGGGCCGTCTTCATGACATCCAGCGGTTGTTTGGCACAGCCAGCGGCAAAAATGCCCTTCTCCTCGCCCCCGATAATGAAGCCTTCGGAATCGACAGGCACATCTATCGGCAATGACGAGCCGGCCAAGCTGGGCTGCATTCCCGTGGCCAAAACCACCAAATCAAATCGTTCGACCGACTTGGTTCCCGAAACGGCATCCTCGACGGTGACCCAAACGTCATCGCCTGCTTTGCCCTGCTCGACGGCGGCAACCTTACCCTTGACGGCGAAAACCTTTTCATCGGCCAGGACTTTCTTGGCAAAATTATCGTACCGTCCCGGTGTCCGCAAATCGATGTAGTAAATGGTAACTTCCGCGTCAGGGTACTGCTCGCGTACGTACTGCGCCTGCTTCAAGGAAGCCATGCAGCAAATATAGGAGCAAAAATGCAGATGATTCTCGTCACGAGACCCTGCACACTGGACGAACGCAATTTTTTTCGGAGCAAGACCATCCGAAGGACGCAAAATTTTTCCTTCGGTCGGACCGTACGGAGACGCCAAGCGCTCCATCTGCATATTGGAAATACAATTCCTGACCGCGCCGGCACCAAGATTGGTTAACTTTGTCACATCATAGGGCTTCCATCCCGTGGCGATGATGATGGAACCGACATTAAGCGTGATTTCCTTTTCTGTTTCGGTCAGATCAATGTAATCGCACCCGGCAACCTTGGCCTTGTCCGAGTCACTCAAGGCCGCCTTGTCGACCACATAGCGCTGGGGAAACGCAAAGGGAGCATCCATGTACACGGCTTTGCGCGTGGACAGGCCAAACTCGAAATCATTGCTCACCTCTGTCGATAAATCCGCGCACAAAGAGGAAAGATCGGGACTGTTCGGGGCCGTGCACCGGGGTTTGATGCGCACGGTGACATCATAATTCCCAACACTGCCCGCCAACTTGGTGACCTCGGCCATGGTGAAGAATTTGACCTTCGGATTATTCTTGAGACGCTGATACTGAATTTCCAAGCCGCATGATGGGGGACACAACTTGGGAAAATACTTGTTCAGCTGCATAACGCGTCCACCCAGAAATGGGGTCTTCTCCACGATGAAGACCTCATGACCGATTTCAGCGGCCTCAAGGGCGGCGGTGAGTCCTGCGAATCCACCACCTATGACAAGTATGCTGTTGCTAGCCATTAGATTCCTCCCAGAACACTCATGTTGAAGGCCATAAAAATGAATAGAATGGCCCAAGTATGATCTATAACTACCAGAGGTTACAGATCATACATAGACCATTCTATTTCCTGGTACAGAAAAAAGGCTGCGGGTCGGACCCGCAGCCTTTTGGCCCATAAACTAGTCAGGGATGATCTGGTAGTAGTTTCTCTTGAAGATCGTGGTTTCACCGGTCTTCGGATCGAACGTGGAGTTCACGAAGCACTTCCACTTCGCATCGTCCAGGCCCATGAAGTCAGCACGGTAGTAGAAGCCGGGATAGCGGCTTTCCTGACGGAAACGGATGTGCTGCATGTGCAGACGGACGGTCCACAGTCTGTGGTACTGTTCCCAGCAACGCAGCAGTTCGTGCAGGTCGCGGGCAGCCAACTTCTTGGAATCTTCTTCCAGCATGTCGAGCAGGGTAAAACCCGTGTCGAGGAGTCTGTCGGAAGTGGTGTACAAAGTTGCAACACCGCCGCCGTATTCATCGGTGGCCTTGATCAGACGCATCATGAAGTTGTTCGGGGAGATGTAATTCGGATTGACAACCGGATCGGTGGAAGCACCCTTGAACTGCTCGTAGGTGTACCACGGCTGATAGATTTCCTTCTTCAGGGCATCAGCAGCGATATCAAGCGTGGGCTTGAAATCCTTGTGATCAACAGCGTAACGGACCATCTGCTTGCCAACGATACGGCCTTCCGCGTGAGAACCGGAAGAGAACTTATGACCAGAAGCACCAACGCCATCAGCACAGGTGAACAAACCATTGACCGTGGTCATGCGGTTGTAAACCTTACCGTTGGCGGCCTTGACCTTGTATTCCTCGGGAACCCAAGCTTCGTCCGGACCAGAAACCCAGATGCCGCAGCAACCTGAATGGGAGCCGAGCAGGTAAGGTTCGGTGGGCATGATCTCGGAGCCACGTTCTTCAGGCTTGATGTTCATGGCGGCCCAAAGGTTGGCCTGACCCACGCACATATCCAGGAAGTCTTCCCAAGCTTCGGACTCAAGGTGCTTCTGCTCGGCCTTGGACAGGGTGGCGAACGTGGTGTTCAACGCGGTGGCGGTGTCCATGTAGATGGGGCCGCGACCTTCACGCATTTCGCGCAGCATCATGTGGTTACGCAAGCACGTGGGGATGACATTACCCTTGGCGTAGCCGCGATCCTCGTAAGGCTTCAGCATGGCGCGGTTGGTGACGCAGTAATCCTCACCCTTGGAGTTGGTGGCCTTGGCCTTGAACAGCAGGAACCATGCGCCGACCGGGCCGTAACCGTCCTTGAAACGAGCCGGGACGAAACGGTTTTCCATCATGGTCATTTCAGCGCCGACCTGAGCACACATGGTGTAGGTGGAGCCAGCGTTCCACACAGGATACCAAGCGCGACCCAGACCCTCACCGGTGGACCGAGGGCGGTAAACGTTAACGGCGCCGCCACAAGCCACGGACATAGTCTTGGCCTTGATGACGTACACCTTGTTTTCACGAACGGAGAAGCCCACCGCGCCAGCGATCTGATTCGGAACCTTGGCGTCCAGAAGCAGCTTCACGATGAACAGGCGTTCGATATAACGGTCGGAACCAAGGGCGTTCTTGGCGGCCTCGGCAACGATGACCTTGTAGGATTCACCGTTGATCATGATCTGCCAACGTCCGGAACGGACAGGGGCATCACCCTTGCGCAGAGACAAGCCTTCTTTCTTGGCCTGGGCACCGTCCAAATTCTTCCCGTCTTTCTTGATCCAGCAGGGCAGGCCCCACTCTTCGAACAGATGAACGGAATCATCCACGTGGCGTCCCAAATCGAAAATCAAGTCTTCACGGACCAAGCCCATGAGGTCGGTACGAACCATGCGAACATAATCGTCCGGTTCGTTTTCACCGATATAGGTGTTAATAGCGGAAAGACCCTGGGCAACCGCGCCACCACGATCAATGGCGGCCTTGTCGACCAGCATCACCTTCACGCCGAGCTTGTCGGCCCAACGGCAGGCTTCGAAAGCGGCACCGCAGTTACCCATACCACCACCGACCATAAGAACGTCGGTCTCGAGTTCAACGACTTCCGGCTCGGCAAGGGCCAAGCCCTTGATCGTATCTTTAACAGGAATCTGAGGCATGTGTTCCTCCTGAAATTTCTTTCGTTAAAAGCGCCAACTAGGCAACGGCGGACTTGAAAGTGACCTTCAGGTCAGCTTCACCAACTTCGATCTTCTTGCCCAAGGCTTCCTTGGGTGCCTTCAGCGTGGCCTCAGTGAACAGAAGTTCGCTCTCAAGATCAGCGCCTTCGGGCTTGCCATCGAAGGGTTTGATGGAACCTTCAACAGTGGTGCGGATGGGGAACTTGAAACGCTTAACTTCGCCAGACCGGAACTGTACAGTCCACATGATATCTTCGGCGCCACGCAGGGGGATACATGTACCGCCCATGGGAGCAAAGTCAGCGTAGGGACGAGCGGTGATGGCACCCTGGGGACAAATTTTAACGCAGGAATAACATTCCCAGCAAGCGGACGGCTCCTGATTATAGGCTTTCATTTCCACCGGGTCCAGGATCATCAGGTCGTTAGGACAGATGTACATGCAGGCAGTCTTCTCACCGCCCTTGCATCCATCACACTTTGCCGGATCAACAAAGGTTGGCATAATTCCTCCAATTAAAGAGTTTAAAACAACTTAGCCACAGGCCCGAAATACACGGGAAAAATTTAACGCTCGGCTTGTGAATCTTTTATCAATACACCCTGTAGGTGTCAACCGGTTGTTTATGCCGCCACAAGGCCGAGCATCGCACCGACCCTGATCGCGTGGAAAGACACGGAGTCTTTCCACGCGACAGGAACACAAAATTACATCTTGGCGCCGGAAGCAGCACCCTGCATCTTGATTTCAACCTTTTCGGTCAAATTCGAATAGTATTCGCGCAGGATCACGAGGACTTCATCGCGGCCAAAATGGTCAACGACCTCGGCACCCTCGGACAGAGCCTTGCGCAGCTTGGTGCCGGAAAGAACGACACGGTCTTCCTTGCTATGCGGGCAGGTGCGCAGAGAAGCCATGCCGTCGCACTTGTAGCAGTAGAAGGTCCAGTCAATCTTCATCGGCTGGGTGACCAGATCCTTGCCAGCGCCCAAATTCTTGGGAACACGGTCAAAAATCTCCTGAGCCTCGAACAGGCCGTAGAAATCACCGACACCAGCGTGGTCACGACCGATGAGCATGTCGGACACGCCATAGTTCTGACGGAAGGTGGCGTGCAACAAGCCTTCGCGAGGACCAGCGTAACGCATATCCAGCGGATAGCCACCCTGAACGACGTTGGCCTTGACGAAGTACAGATCGATCAGCTTGTCGATGCACTTGATACGGACTTCGGCCGGGATATCGCCGGGCTTCAGGTTGCCGACCAGGGAGTGGATGAACACGCCGTCGCAAACTTCGCAAGCGATCTTGGCCAGGTATTCATGAGAACGGTGCATGGGATTGCGCAGCTGCAAAGCGGCAACACGGCTCCAGCCCTTTTCCTCGAAAGTCTTGCGAGCCTCGGCGGGGGTCATGTAGCAACCGGGGAAACGATCACGGTAGTCGCCTTCGGACAAAACCTTGACCGGACCGGCAACATTGTACTTCTTCTGCGCCATGACCATCTGCACGCCGGGATGGTCCTTCAGGGCCACTTCCCAGAACTTGTCATCGGCGGAATCCTCGCCCTGGCCCTTGTAAACCTTTTCGCTTTCCCACTTCTTGTCAGCTTCCGTCATTTCATAGACTTCCGTGACCTTCATGGTGGCCATGAACACACCCTTCTTGGGGTCGAACAGGGCGATCTCCTCGCCAACCTTCACGACTTCGTCGGTGTCCAATGTCACGGGCACGGGCCAGAAGGTACCATCGGCCAGCGTGTAATTCTCGCACACGGACTTCCAATCAGCCTTGGTCATGAAACCATTCAGCGGGCTGAATCCACCAATACCCATCATAATCAGATCACCCTTGGCGCGGGGGCTGATTTCAATCTTCTTCAGGGTCTCGGCCTTTTTCTGTTCGGCAGCCAGTTCGGCACCCTGAAGCAGACAGCAAACCAGACCTTTTCCACCATGAGCGGGTACGAGAGCCATAATGCGGATCCTCCTAAATATGGTTTGTTTTTATTTTCACAAATAACAGGATGGAGACCGCACTCTGCGTCGCAACCGCCATCTTGTCAATTGTTTTGTGATTTTTTTATCAACCCCTTCTCCTCAAGCAAATACGCGGTGTCGCGACCGCTTCGTGCCGTCATCGTCCCGTGCAAACTGTCACACTTTTGGATGACAACCAAATCATCCCGCACGAGCGGCCATTATTCGCTTGCGTAGCCAGGGTTCTTCCTGTTAGATGCGATAGTTGACATTTAATCCATCCCAGCAACATACAAACTCACTTATCAACCAATTTTGGTACCCTTCGCAAGACGCATGGCCGACAAATATCATTCCCTCTCCCTGACCCAGGAACTGGCCCAACTCGATGAAAAACTCGTATCCATTCTTGCCGCGCGCACCGGCCTGTTAGCCAGGGCCGCAGGTGCTCGACGCGCCAAGAATCTTGGCATCACCGACCCAAATCAAGAAAAAAAATTGTGGCAAACATGGCGCGAGACAGCCACGAACGAGAGCCTCGAACCGCAAATCCTCAAAAAAATATTTCATCTCACCAACAACCTCGCCTATGCCCGGGTCGAAAAGCATTCCTCCAACGACAAGCCGCTGTGCCTTTTTCCGCGCAGAAAGCCTGTCAACATCGATCTCGACGCGCCGCGTGACCAGATCTTGCGGAGCATGATGTTCTTTTTGGGGGCGACCAACTCAAAACCACTGCATGTCGCGCCATTTCAAGGGAACGATATTTCGCTGGAATTGATCAACGCCCTCAATCTTTGCGGCTTCAACATAGTCTTTATCAACCACGCCTGCGCCATCCAGCCGACCGACTCCTGGTCCATGGACAACAAGATCCTGTACGCCGGACAAAGCAAATTTCATTTTTATTTGCTTCTCTGTCTGGCGCTGGGCCAAGTGACCAAGGCCAAATTCACGGGCTCGACCAAACTCAAAATTCTCGATCTCCGGCCGATTCAGGATCTGCTGCCCAAGCTTGGAGCGCGTCTGACCGCCATCGAACCCCACAGCAACGGCCTGCCGGTACGCCTTGAATCCAGCGGGCAGGTTCCCGAAGACATCGCCATTCCCCCCGGCATCTCGAAAAAATTCATTCTCGCCCTGGCCGTCGCCGCGACGACCTTCAAAACGGGGCTGACCATCCGTCTTGCCGAAACCTATTGGAATAGCAAACTCCTCCGCAAGGGAATCGCTTTTCTGCAGCAATACATCCCGGAACTCCAATTCGAAGGGCAGACCATCACCATACCCGCCCCGCCAGTGAGTCTGGACATTTCCCACGCGGATATCCCCATCGACCCGCTGATGAGCCTGCACCTGTTGGTCATGCCGTTTTTCAACGACGGAGTGGTGACCTTGCGCGGCAAATGGCCCACCCTCACCCCGCACCTCCAGGACGTCATGGACATCCTGTACGAATTTGGCTTGCGCACGACCATCGAGGCGGATTTCATTTCGGCCCGCATGACAAACCGGCCGTCCAGCATCGCCATCGACATCACCTCGTGCCAGGAATACCTGCCCCTTATCCTGGCCATGGGGCTGGGACTCAAGGCGCCGTGCCACATCACGCTCGACACCACGCACGAAGACGTGGACCATGCCCAGGATCTGCTCGAAGCGCTGGGTGCTGGATACGCCATCGAACCCGGCTTGTTGAAACTCGGCCTGCCCGCCGCCAAACGCCCGGTCGAGAGCGCGTGGCAAAGTCCAGGACCTTTCTGGACCTTGGCCTGCGCCCTGATTTCCTTCAATCATCCCGGAATCTGCCTGGCCAATGCCGATAACATCTCCTCGGCGTGGCCATGGTTCTGGAAAATTTTCATGAACCTGCCCGAACCCCAAAACTTCATTCACCTGGCCCGAGCCGATGAACAGCCCGACGACACCCATGACGACAAGCCCAAACGCAAACGAATCCGCATCACGGCAGATTGAAACCATCGAACAGGAAATCGCTGTCTTGCGGGCCGATCAGGCCGCGGCCCAGGCCAGGGTCAAGCAGCTTCTCCACGACGAGGATCCGGCCCGGGGCATTCTTTTTCACGATGAAATCTTCCGTCTGCAGCATGACAAACTTCGCATGGACACGGAAATCCAGTTTCGGATGGTTGCCTTGCGACGTTTAAAATCCACGTGGTAAATCCAAGTTTCGAGGCTCCCGGCTCCGGCTGGGAGCCTTTTTTCCACACGCCCCCAGAAAAGGAGCTTCCATGCAACAAAATCTCACTCGTAAAATTATCGCCGCGCATCTGGTGACCGGCGAGATGGCCGCCGGCAGCGAGGTGGCCATCAAGATAAATCAAACCCTGACCCAAGACGCCACCGGAACCATGGCCTACCTGCAATGGGAAGCCATGGGCCTCCCCCGGGTCAAAACCGAGCTGTCCGTCAGCTACGTGGATCACAACACCCTGCAAATGGGTTTCCGCAACCCGGATGACCACCGCTTCCTGCGCAGCATCGCGGCCAAGTACGGCATTGTCTTTTCACCTCCGGGAACGGGTATCTGCCACCAATTGCATCTGGAAAATTTCGCGATTCCAGGCAAAACCCTGATCGGTTCCGACTCGCACACGCCCACGGCCGGCGGCATCGGCAGTCTGGCCATGGGCGCCGGCGGTCTGTCCGTGGCCCTGGCCATGGCCGGAGAACCGTATACCATCACCATGCCCAAGGTGATCAAGGTCTGGCTCACTGGCGCCTTGACCGGATATGCCTCGGCCAAGGATGTCATTTTGCATCTCCTGGGCTTGCTGTCCGTCAAGGGCGGCGTGGGCGCGGTCATGGAATATTGCGGCCCTGGCGTGGCGACCCTGAGCGTTCCGGAGCGCGCCACCATCACCAACATGGGCGCGGAACTGGGCGCGACCACGTCCATTTTTCCCAGCGATGAACAAACCAAGGCCTTCCTGACCCTCATGGGCCGCGAAAAGGATTTCAGTCCATTGGCCGCCGATGACGACGCCGCCTACGATCAGGAAGTCCACATCGATCTTGGCGCCCTGGTCCCCCTGGCCGCCCAGCCGCACATGCCCGACCGCGTGGTGCCCGTGGCGGAACTCGATGGCCTGACCGTCGACCAAGTGGCCATCGGCTCCTGCACCAACTCTTCGTTCTCGGATCTGCAAAGCGTGGCCCAGATTCTCAAGGGCGAGCATATCGCGGCCAACACGGACTTGCTCTTGTCTCCCGGATCGAAGCAAGTTCTCAAAATGCTCATGCGCGAAGGGTTGATCGACCATATTCTGGATGCCGGCGGCAGATTGATGGAATGCACCTGCGGTCCATGCATCGGCATGGGCGGCTCGCCCAACAGCGGTGGCGTCAGCGCCCGGACCTTCAATCGGAATTTCGAGGGTCGCAGCGGCACCCAGGACGGACAAATCTACCTCGTCAGCCCCATCACCGCCGCTTTCGCCGCCTTGAACGGCAAGTTCACGAATCCGGCCACCTGGACCAAACCCATCACCGCGCCGTCCCTCCCGGCCGGGGCACCGTCCATTCGCCACCTTTTCGCCTATCCCCCCCAGGACGGATCCAACGTGGAAATCCTGCGCGGGCCGAACATCGTCGCGCTGACACCCTTCGACCGCCTCCCGAATACCTTGGAGTTGCCCGTGCTGATCAAGGTCGGTGACAACATCACCACCGACCACATCATGCCCGCCGGCGCGGCCATCACGGCCCTGCGCTCGAACATTCCGGCCATCAGCCGCCATGTCTTCGAGCGCGTGGACAAAGATTTCGTGGCCAGGGCCGAGCAGGCCGGACAAGGGCTCATTCTTGGTGGCGAGAATTACGGTCAGGGCTCCAGCCGCGAGCACGCGGCCCTGGCGCCACGGCATTTGGGCGTGCGCGTCGTGCTGGCCAAGAGCTTCGCCCGTATCCACAAGGCCAATCTGATCAACTTCGGCATTCTGCCACTGGTCCTGGCCAGCGCGGCCGATTACGACCAGCTCGCCGAAGGCGACGTCCTGGCTTTCGATCTGACCTCCCTGGCTCCGAACGCTCCCTTGACCGCCCGGACATCCTCGGGAACAGTCATTGCCCTGGCCCATGATTTGACGGAGTCCGAAATCGCCATTATCAAGGCCGGTGGCTTGCTCAATGCCGTCAACGACCGGCAAAAATAACATTTCGCACGGGAAATCCGGAAATCCGGATTTCCCGTTTCTCTAACCCTCAGACTTTCCCGTCGGAGAATCCATGCTCGATATTTTGCGCCAGGGCGCCCAATCCTGGGGAATCAAAATTGTTTTTGGCATCATCATCGCTGTTTTCGTATTGGCCTTTGGCATGAGTCCGTCCGGCACCGATTCCACGACGGTGGTGGCCACGGTTAACGACGCGCCCATCCTGATCCGGGACTTTCAGGAAACGTTGCAACGCAACCTGGACACTGCGCGCCGCCAAAACCCGGGCCTGACCTCCGAATTTCTGGCGCAAATCAGGTTCAAGGACCAAATTCTCAATCAAATGGTCACGCGGGAACTCCTGCTCCAAAAAGCCACGGCCCTTGGCTTGGTCGTGTCCAAGGAAGAGTTGGCCAAGGAAATCCACCTCATCCCGACTTTCCAAAACGACAGCAACATCTTTGATCCGGAAAAATACCAGACCGTGCTCAAAAGCAACCGCCTGACGCCCGGTCAGTTCGAATCCGATTTCATGCGCAACCTGATCATGGACAAAATCCAGAACTATCTCGCGCTGCCCGGCCGGGTCAGCGAGGATCAGGCGCGGGATTATTACGATTACGGACGTGGCACGACGACCGTCTCCTACCTGCTCTACCCCTGGAAGGCCCATGAACACGAGGTCAACGCCACCGACGAAAAAATCCAGGAATACTACACCGCCCACAAAACCCAGTACACGGTGCCAGCCACGGCCAAGGTCGCCTTCGTGGAGCTGAGTCCACGGTCCCTGGCCAACCAGGAGGCGGTTCCGGACGAGGAAATCGCGGCATACTATGCCAAGCACAAGGAAAATTACAAAATCGAGGAACAGGTCAACGCCCGGCATATCCTGATCCGGCTCGATGAAAACGCAACCCAGGCCGAAGAAGAAAAAGCCACCGCCAAGATGGCAGCCGTCCAGGCGGAACTGACCGCCGGTAAAAAATTCGAGGATGTGGCCGCCGCGTTCACGGAAGATCCATCCGGAACATCCACGGGTGGGGCCTTGGGTTGGTTTGGTCGCGGCCGCATGGTCAAACCTTTTGAAGACGCGGCTTTCGCCACGGCCAAGGGGGAAGTCTGCGGCCCCATCCGAACCGCGTTTGGCTTTCACCTGATCAAGGTCGAGGACACCAAGACGACCGGATACACCCCCATGGATGCCGTCAAAGCCGAGATCAAGGAGACCATCGCCCAGGATCGCGCCACGGAAATCTTGCAGGATACCATCGACCAAGCCTTGGAACTGGTCCTGACCGGATCGGATCTTCAGGCCGTGGCTCAATCCCTTGGTCAGGGCCTCAAAGTCCACGAATCCGAACTCTTCACCAAAACCAACGCCCCCTCGGAATTGGCGGCGCTCAAACCCGAGGATCTCGCGGCCTTGTTCGATTTGGCCGTCAACGCCACGACCCAGGACCCCATTCCCCTGGCCGAAGGCTATATCCTGGCCACCAAAATCGAAAACACGCCCGCGACGACAAAACCGCTGGACACGGTCAAGGACGAAATCAAGGCGATCGTCATCAGGGACGAAGCCGCGAAACGGGCCAAGATTGCCGCCGATGCCGCTCTTGAGTCCTTGCGCGCCAACGGGAACCTGCCCTCGGGCCAGGCCCCGGACCTGACCATCACCGAGTCCTTTGGACGCCAGGGCAGCATCCCCGGACTTGGCATGGTCCCGGCAGTGGTCGACGCCGCGTTCAACGCCACGGCCGATTCCTGGTTGCCGTCCAGCTACAAGGTGGAAGACGGGTTCATCGTGGCCAAGGCCAGCGGTGTCGTTCCGCCTTCCGCGGAAGACTGGGCCAAGGAAAAGGAACTCTGGATCCAATCATTGAACCAACGCACCGAAGAACAAATGATCCAAACCTTCCTCGCCGACTTGCGTTCCAAGGCGGACGTGCGCATCCTCAACCCGGAAGTTCTGGAAAACTAAACGCCACCGCGTTTCCCCACCACACGCAAAAAAGCCCGACGTTCACGCCGGGCTTTTTTTTCGCGCACCCTGTTCACGACAGGTCGATCCATTCCAGCGTCGGATCATGCCCGCGTTTCAGCGTCAGCATCGCCAAGCCAGCCATGCCGCTCCTGGGCCAGAACACAGAGCCCGGATTGAGAATCCACCCGCCGCCTTCGAGACGCCGCCAGTCCCGGATATGCGTATGGCCATAGCAAACCAGGTCCACGCCGGGAAACTGACTGGCCACGGTGGCCCACACCCGCGACCTTGGCCCCCAGCCATGGGCCATCCCCAGGCGGAATCCGTCCAGCTCCACTTCACGCAAACTGGGCAGGGCGCCACGCAAGGGCGGCAGGTCACAGTTCCCCTGGACCGCGTAAAAACGGGGGTGGCTGTTCAGATAGGCCCAGGTTTCCTCGCCCACGCAATCCCCGCAGTGCAAGAGCACATCGGCCCGGCGACAATACCGTTCCATGACGGTTTCAAGCGCCCGATCCGGACACTCCAAATGCGTGTCGGACATGACCGCGACGTTCATGAACGCCCCCTGGACGCGGCGTTGGGCTTGACCACGAATTCACACTCCAGATTCATCATCCGGCCAGGACCGGCCTGATCGGCATACGAAGCCTGAAACGTCGTTAAAAAAGAGGCCAGAAAAGCCTTGAACTCCGCATTCCCGTTCAAGCGGGTCACGGCATAGCCGCCAATACGGCCGTCTTCCAGGATATTCAGACGAACCAATGCGGACCCGGCCTCCGGACAATACATCCTCGTCCAAAGCCCCAAAATGGCCCGTTGGATGACCCGCACCCGGGTCAAATCCTCTTCCTCAAGTGGCGCGGACAGCCGGACTTTCCGTTCGGGCCGGGTCTGGGTCATGACGGCCAGTTGCACGGGTGGCAACGGTTCCTCGGGATGGGCGTTACGGCTTAATTCCCGAAAAACGCGCTCCCGATATGAATTGAAGGCGTTCAGATCTATTTCAAGCGGCTTGGCCGGATCGTGGACCGGACCGAACAAAAGAAACCATACCGGTGCCGCATGCAGAAGCGTGGACAGGGAAAAACAGAAAAGCATCCACCGCGCGCGCTGTTGGAAGAGGCGGATTCGGATCATCTCACGTCCGGGGCTTGCCGTTCCCCCTGCGCCACCACGAGGCATCGGGCCGGGCAAACCACCACTCGGACTGATCCGTGTTCTGAATGGCCTGGGCCAGCTCGCGGGCGATGTCGGTCTTGAGGCGAGGCAGGGCGTGCTCCAGCCATTTGGCGGCATACGGGTTGCCGAGATCCTGCTCTTCCTTCAGATTGGCGATGAAATCGAGTTGATCCGCGTCCTGGGCCAACCGCGCCTCCAGGGTTTCGGCGGCTTCAAGTTCATGCCACATACCCACGGCGGCGTCGCTCAGGCCCGTTCCCTCCAGCGCATGCTCCAAGGCCAGCTCCGGGTTGGAGGTGTTGTAGATACGGTTGACGTAATTAAAATCGCCGATACGTGCCTCGTGCACATCGTGAAACAGGCACAAAAACACGGTCCGGGGCACATCCGCCCCGGCCTTGGAGGCCAGGACATAGCCAATCATGGCCGTGCGGAAAGAATGCTCGGCCACGTTCTCCGCGCCAGATCCCAAAAACTGGTACCCAGTGCGCGGCGTCTTCCGCAACATGCCCAATTCGAAAATAAAATCCGCCAGCCGCTTCCAGGCATGGTCAACCGTGGTCACGGCATCAGGTTCGGTATTCAGCATTGATCTTGATGTACTCCTCGGTGAAATCAGACGCGAGCAACATGGTTTCGGCATCCCCCGCCCCGAGCTGGACGTCGATATCGACACTGTCCCGGCGTAGGGCCGAAGCCAGCAGACTATCCCAATCGGCCTGGACCGGAGTGCCGTGCTCGAAAATCGTCATGCCCGCGATCCGCACGACCACGTCCTCGGGGACAAAGGACGCGCCGCTGCGACCCAAGGCGGCCACGATCCGGCCCCAGTTGGGATCCCGACCGTACAGGGCGGTCTTGACCAGTGGCGAATTGCCCACGGCCCGGGCGGCCAGCTCGGCGTCGTCCCGGGTCGCGGCACCGACGACCCGCACCCGCATGACCTTGGTTCCACCCTCGGCGTCCTGCACGATCTTGTAGGCCAGGTCCTGGCAGACATCCAACAATGCCGCTTCCAGGCGGTCCAAATCCTCGATAGCGACGGTGCCGGCCAGGCCATTGGCCAGGGCGAACACACAATCATTGGTGCTGGTGTCACCGTCCACGGTGATGGCATTGAAACTCTTGGCCACGCAACGTCGCAAGGCCTCCTGCCACCATGTTTGATCCACGCCAGCGTCGCACAACACGAAGCCAAGCATGGTCGCCATGTTCGGGCAGATCATGCCCGCGCCCTTGCAGAATCCGGCCAGTCGCACCTCGCCACACCCCAGTGCCAACTCTCGGCCAGCCATTTTGGGGAAAGTATCCGTGGTCATGATGGCCCGGGCCATGTCCACGAGCCCCACGGTCCCCAGGTTGGCCGCGATCTGGGCACTGCCCTCGCGCCACAAGGGCATCTTCAGCTGATCGCCGATGACGCCGGTGGACGCGGGCAGAATTTCGGACCCACCAAGCCCCAGGGCCGCGAACATCCCCAAGGTGGCCCGACAGTTGTCCAGACCTTCCTGGCCGGTGCAGGCGTTGGCTTGGCCGGAATTGACCACGATGGCCCGAACACCACGAGGATTGGCCGCCAGCACGTCCCGGGCGACCACAATGGGAGCGGCCTGAAACGCATTCGTGGTGAACACGGCCGCGGCCACGGCCGGAGCCTCGCTCACAACCAACCCCAAATCATAACGATCTGGACGTTTGAAACCGCACTTGGCGGTGGAAAACCGGTAGCCCTTGGGAACGGAAATCATGGAACCTCCAGGTGTGAAAACCATGCGCCCAAAACGTGTCATCCTCGTGACGTTGGCGTCGAAATCATCGCCAGCCCCAGACAGCCCTCGTGACCGTTCCGCATCAGGTCGGCCACGGTGATGGCGTCCAGTTCGCGCAGCATCGCATCGGTTGCCCGGCGCCATGCCGCGCGCGTCGGGCAACCCTCGGCCCGGGCGCACCGTTCCGGAGAACTCAGGCACACGGACAATTCGGCCGAGCCCTCCATGATACGCACAATATCACCCAGGGAAATGGAATCAGTGGATTTGCCAAGCTGATGGCCGCCGGAAGCGCCACGCTTGCTGACGACCAATCCGGCATGCTTGAGCGGTTTGATGATCTGCTCTATGAACGGAACCGTGATACCGGTCCGTTCGGCGATATCCTGCACCCGCTGCGGGGAACCGTTGTCGGACAGCGCCAGATCAAGAAGAATTCTGGACGCATACCGTGTTTTTGCCGAGAGTTTCATATAATTTTCAACTGGTTGCTTTTTTATTCAGGGCTAGCCGCAAACCGTCCCCGCGTCAAGAATGGCGCGCGACCGCGACTCGCCACATCACCCACGGGAAGACATGAAACATTTGCACGACATCGCCCTTGACCGCTACAGCTCCTACCGCATCGGCGGCAGGGCTCGAGACATGTATTTTCCCGAATCCCAGGCCGAGCTGATTGACGTGGTGCGCTCTCATCGCGCCCGCGACCTCCCCTTTTGGATTCACGGCGGCGGCGCCAACACCCTTTTCCCGGATGGAGAAATCCTGCTGCCCATCATCTCCACCAGCGAGATGAGGGCGACCCGCCGCGACGGCACGCTTTTTTTTGCCGAAGCCGGCACGATCTTGGACGCCTGGGTTCTGGACGCCTCGCGCCATGGCCTGGGCGGCGTCGAATGCCTGTCCGGCATCCCCGGCACCCTGGGCGGCGCCCTGTTCATGAACGCCGGAGCCCATGGCCAGGAAATATCCGAGCATGTGGTCAGCGTGACCATCCTGACGCCAGCCAACGATGTCATCGAGATCCCCAAGCGCGATTGTGGCTTTGGTTACCGTCGATCCTCGGGATTGCGGGACGCCGTCATCCTGTCCGGGACCTGGGACCTGCCCCGGGCCACGCCCGAGGAACTTCTGGCCACGCGAAAACACATCCTGGCCAAGCGCAAGGAAAAACAACCCCTGGAGTTTCCGTCGGCCGGCAGCGTGTTCAAACGCCCCGAGGGAGCCTATGCCTCCCAGCTCATCGACCAGGCCGGCCTCAAGGGCAGGCGCGTCGGCGGGGCCCAAGTCTCGGAAAAGCACGCCGGCTTTATCGTCAACGTTGGCAACGCCACCTGCCAGGACGTACTTGATCTGGTCGAACTGTGCCGCGCCACCGTGCGCGAACGTTTCGGCCAGGAACTGGAACTGGAGCAGTGCCTTTGCCCGTCGCGACCCACAAAACCCTGATCCCGGAGGTTCACACCCATGGCCGTCAAATCCGACATCGACATCGCCCAAGCCTCTACAATGCTTCCTATCCGAGATATCGCGGCCAAGCTCGGACTCGATGACGACCAACTCGAACCCTACGGACGGTACAAGGCCAAGCTGCCCTTGCGCCTGGCCGAAAAAGATCAGTGCAAATACGGCAAACTGGTTTTGGTCTCGGCCATCACCCCCACGCCGGCCGGCGAAGGCAAAACCACGGTGTCCATCGGCTTGGCCGACGGCCTGAACCGCATCGGCAAAAAGGCCATGGTCGTTCTGCGCGAGCCATCCCTGGGTCCGGTCTTTGGCATCAAGGGTGGGGCCACGGGCGGTGGCCATTCCCAACTCCTGCCCATGGAGGACATCAATCTCCATTTCACCGGTGATTTCGCGGCCATCGAAAAAGCCAACAACCTGTTGGCCGCGCTCATCGACAACAACCTTCAAAGCAAGGCGCGGTCCCTGAATCTGGACAGCCGAACCGTGGCCTGGAAACGGGTCATGGACATGAACGACCGCTCGCTCCGGCGCGTGATCTGTGGTCTGGGCGGGCTGGCGGGCGGCGTGCCACGGGAAACGGGCTTCGACATCACCGCGGCCTCGGAAATCATGGCCATTTTATGCCTGGCCGACGATCTGCCCGATCTCAAACGCCGCCTGGGCGACATCTTTGTCGGCTTCACGCCGCACCGCGAGCCCATTCATGCCCGCGACCTGAATGCCCAGGGAGCCATGGCCGCCCTGCTCAAGGAGGCCATCAAGCCCAACCTGATCCAATCCCTGGAGGGCAACCCGGCCATCATGCACGGCGGTCCCTTCGCCAACATTGCCCAAGGAACCAACAGTGTCATCGCCACCCGCACCGGCCTGTGTCTGGCCGATTACGTGGTCACCGAGGCTGGCTTCGGCTTTGATCTGGGTGGCGAAAAATTCCTGGACATCAAATGCCAATCCGCCGGCCTCGACCCGTGCGCGGTGGTGCTGGTGGCCACGGTTCGCGCCCTCAAATATCACGGCGGAGTGGAACTGGCGCATCTGGGCGTGCCCAACGCCAAGGCGTTGGCTCGCGGCCTGGAAAACCTGACCAAGCAGATTGAAAATGTACGCCTGTTCGACCTGACGCCCATCGTGGCCATCAACCGGTTCACCTCGGACACAAGCGAGGAGCATCAGGTCATCGTGGAGCATTGCCAGTTCATGGGCGTCCAGGCCGCAATCATGGACGGGTGGGACCAAGGCGGCGCGGGAGCCGAGGAATTGGCCGAATTGGTGGCGGCCACGGCGGACAATTGCAATGCGCGCTACAAACCGCTCTACGACTGGAAACAAAGCGTGCGCGAAAAAATCGAGATCATCGCCACCCGCGTCTACGGCGCGGCCGCAGTGGAGTACGCGCCCGGGGCCCTGCTCGACCTGGACAAGATCAGACGCCTTGGCCTGGATCATCTCCCGGTCTGCATCGCCAAGACCCAAGGCTCTCTTTCGGACAATCCCAGGCTGCATGGCCGTCCCCGCGACTTCGTGGTCACCATCCGCGAAATCGAAATCGCGGCCGGAGCGGGCTTTTTGGTCCCCCTGACCGGCAACATGATGCGCATGCCCGGATTGCCCGAAACACCATCGGCGGAAAAAATCGACATCGACGCCACGGGCCGGATCAGCGGCCTGTTCTAGACGTTCCATCTCTCGCACTCAAACCACGGAGGCATGATGCCCCATCCTTGTGAAATCGTTTTAACCACTCCGGACTGGTTCCAACGCCGCGTCGCGGAGCTTCCCGAATTCCTGCCCAACCCCGAGGACCGCATGCGCCTGGTCCTGGAATTCGCGCGCGCCAATGTCGAGCACGACACGGGAGGCCCTTTCGCGGCGGGAGTTTTTGAACGAGCCAGCGGTCGCCTCGTGGCCATGGGCGTGAACCGGGTCGTGCCCACCAGCTGCTCCAGCGCCCACGCCGAGATCATGGCTCTGTCCCTGGCCCAAAAACGGCTACAGACTTACGATCTGGGTAGCGGCGCTCTTCCGGAACACGAATTGGTGGTCAATTGGCGGCCGTGCGCCATGTGTTTCGGAGCCGTGCTCTGGTCCGGCATACGTCACCTGTGCATCGCCGGCAGCGGACCGGAATTGGAGGAGTTGACCGGCTTCGACGAAGGCCCCATTCATCCGGATTGGAAAAACGAACTGACCCGACGGGGTATCGACGTCGAGGAAGGGCTGCTCCGGGCCGAGGCCCTGGAGCTCTTCCGTTGGTTTCGATCCAGCGGCCGGGTCGTTTACAACGCCCGCCAAAGCTAGCCCCGGGCCGGCTGGGTTCAGTACCCACCGGCCAAACTTTTCAGGACCGCGTCCCGATCCACCATCCCGCACAATCGCCCCTCGCCATCCGCCACCACGACACGTTTGATCCCGCGTTCGACCAATGTCTGGATCACCTTGGACAGGGGGGTGTCCGGGCTCACGGTGATGACCCCGGTGTCCATGATGTCCTTGGCCACTCCCGCCAGCTCCGAGCCTCCAGGGGCGCTCCGGGACAGGGCCTTGATCAGGCCACCCAAAATTCCAGGTGCCTCGCGTCGGGCGACATGGGCCAGGATATCCCGATCATGAATCATGCCCAAAATTTTCCTGTCCGCATCGATGATGACCACCCGACGCAGGGGCGAGGCGACGAGCTGTTCCAGGATGGACGTCAGGGGCGTGTCCAATCCGGCCGTGGGCACATCGCGGTACATGACGTCCCGCGCCGACTCGTGCATGCCCTCGGGCAAGACATCGAGATGACCGGCCACGACCGAGGCATGGCCCATGGCCGCGAGCACGTCGGCCCGGCTGACAATGCCAAGCAAGTGTCCATCGTCGGATACCACGGGCAAACGCTTCACCCCGCCCTCGGCCATGTGGCGCAGGGCATCGCGGACCATGGTCTTGATATTGATGGTCCGCACCGGCGAGGTCATGATGTCCCGAGCCCGCAGATTCTTGAAATCCAGACAGCGGACATGTTCATCGCGCATGGCCGTCGGCAGGGCGCACTGCGCGTCGAGACTCAACGGCATGCCGGCCCTGGCCAGCAGGTCACCCCCGGTGATGATACCCACGGGCGTGCCTCCATCCATGACCGGCACGGCCTTGACCCCCCGTCGCGACAGCAAATCCAAAACTTCGCCCAGGGCGGTTTCGGGCCCGACCGTGGCCACGTTCGGAGTCATCACGTCCCGGATACGCAACGGCAGATGAAAGATAGCCTGCCCATCCACGACCACGACGCTTCCCGCCTCGACCATGTTGTCGAGCACCGGAAGAAACGCCGCGATCCGGGCCGGAACGTCCACGATCTCGACCATGACCGGCAAATTTTCGGACAAGCGCAAGATCTTGGCCGTGTGCAGCAAGCTGCTGGCCCCAAATCCCATGATTCCGCGACTGACCGTGGCGCCGGCCAAGCCACGTTGCCGGGCCTCGTTCACGATGGACTCATGGGTTGGCCGGCCCTGGTGGCGAGCCTCTTCATCTAAAAAAATCCTGACTATCTTGACATCGACAAGTTTGTTCATGCCACCTCCCTACACCAGCCGGCCCAGGCCCGTGCCCAGATACAGGGCCAGGAAGCCAACCGCGTTCTGTCCGCCGACATTGAGCATGAGTTTCAGCCACTGCCCGTCATTGAGCAGGCCGCCACTTTCAAAAATAAAGGTCGAAAAGGTCGTGAACGCGCCCATGAATCCGGTCAAAATAAATAACCTGGCCTGAGCCGAGAGCAGTCCCCGCTCCTCGGCCATGATCCAGACCAAGCCGAACAAAAAAGCCCCCAGAATGTTCACCGCCCAGGTTCCCCAGGGAAACTCCCGCCCCAGCAAATCATAGACCAAGCCCGAAAGCCAATACCGGCACAATGTGCCCATGGCTCCCGCCAGGGCGATCCAAACAAATTTCATCGTTCATTCCTTGGATACGAAACGAAAAAAACAACCCGTCCACCGGGAAAGACCACGCGACGCCCGGCTGAACCCACATTGCTCTGGCCACAAGGGATGCTCCGGCCTTGCGGGAGCGTCAACACGAAAGCGCCAAAAAATCACGGGCGTTCCTGGGGGAATGCCACGAACCAGGCACGACATTCCCTGGGAACGCACGTATTCCGCCGACGCGTCATGACCCGTAAGGCCTTGTTTTCCACTGACCCCGGTCCGGGCGCGACGGGCGCCAAGTCCGGACCGGGTGGGGATATCGATTCAGCATGCCGCCGGTGATCGCGAGCGTTATATATATCGAGACACGTATTCGCCGGACTATATCAAATCAGGCATATTCAGGGACGCGCCTTGTGGCGGCGTTCTCCTTCGCTCGCGATCATCGCCACGGATCCTTCGCGGATACGGGGTGGCGTCCCGGCTCGTCCACTGGCCATCGCCAGGGGTACGATGCATGTCTGCGTCGTTGTCCGGACACGGCATGGTGCCCGGACAACGGGTTGAAAAACGTTAAACCTTGGCGCCCTGCAACTCGGCGGCGGTGAAATTCCATCCGACGTTGTGCGGGGGAAGGGTTTCATCCTGGAAGAAACGGGGCAGCTGGTCGTC
>RZYB01000008.1 GCA_009930495.1 Deltaproteobacteria bacterium | reverse complement strand
CCAAAAAACGGCGCCATCCCGATGTCTTGGCCTGGGTCGGGGCGAAGTCCACCTCGTTGGTGGTTTCTGAAGTCCGGATCGGTTCCGGCATGGGTTCCTTGTCCTTGGCCGGTTCCAAAATCGTTTCAGTGAAGGGCTCGCTCTCTGGTGCGGCAACAGCTTCGGGTTGGGCCGCGCCGACTGGCTCGGATTCGGTCTGGACCGTCGGGGCTGGCTCCGATTCGACGCGAGCCGGCCCGGCCGTGGCGTGTTCCGGCGCGAGGGCAGGAGCTGCTTCGGGCCCGATTTCGGCTTCGAAGGCTTCTGGTGAAATTGTTTGCTCGGCTTGGGCCGCGCCAGCTGGCCCGGGTTCGGGCTGGACCGCCGGAGTCGGTTCCAGTTCGGTGCGAACCGGCCCGGCCGTGGCGTGTTCCGACGCGAGGGCGGGAGCTGTTTCGGGCTCGACTTCGGCCGCGATGGTTTTTGGCGTGACGGCCTGTTCATCTTGGGCCGCGCCGGCTGGTCCGGGTTCGGGTTGGGCCGCCGGGGCGGGAGCCGGTTCGATGGCCTCGATGGGCTCGGTTTGGGCGGGGGCCTCTTGGGCTGACTGCGGTGGAGTGTGATCGGCCGGAGTCGCGTCGCCGCCCCAGAGTTTTTTGATACGAGAGAAAAAACCCATGATGTAGTCCTTTGTGGTTAGCCTTCAAGATCCGTGAAAATGTCTTCCCAAATGATTTTGCCCTTGTCCTTGCGGGCTTGACGCAGCAGCAGATACAGGGCCCCGGCTCCGCCGTGCCGGGGCAGGGCGGTGGCGAACGCGAGGACGATGCGTTTGAGCGGGGCCTGGGTCAGCCATGTCGACAGCTCCTGGCGCAGGACGCCCTGGCCGAGCGGGGAGTTGCGGCCCCGTCCCGGAATGATCAGCACACAGCGTTTGCCCTCCATGTAGGCTCGGCGCAGAAATTCCTGGACCCCAAGTTTGGCCTGTTCCGTGTTCATGCCGTGCAGGTCCAGGTGCCCTTGCACGCTGTATTGGCCATTTTTCAGCTTGCGGAAAATTTTGGCGTCCAGCCCCTTGATCAAGCCGGAAATGAATTCGTGGGTGTGCTCCATTTCGAATTCGACATTTTCCTCGAGCAAGCGGGCGAATGTTTTCGGCTCGGACAGGTTGGCCTTGGTGACGGCGGCTGGCGGCGTCACCTCCCGACCGCCCTTGGCCAGGGGGGCCACGTCGGACATGGCCCCCAGGAAGAGGACGTCATCGCCGGTGGATGCCTTTTCCTGCCGCGCGCGGGCTCGTTTGCCCAGGGACGCCTTGATCCTTTGATCTTTTTTCAGGGATTGAAACGGATTGTGCATGGTGCTCACGATGGTCAGGGCGCGTGTATATACAAATTGGGGGTGGAGGGCAAAAGCTTGAAAAGCGCCGGCCCTGGCGGGCTTGTGGACAGTGCGGCGGATAATTTGCTAGCCGGGGTTCCTGCCGGGAAACGTCCCGCTTTTGGGGCGTACCGTAAACCGCACGGGACACGCATGACATTTTTCACGCAAGATTGCCAAGAGTACGGGGTTCTCGTGGTCCATCCCGACGAAAATCAGGGCCGGGAAATATGTGCCGTCGTGGAGGAGCTCGGCCTGCGCGCCATGCATGTGACCAGCCATTCCAAGGCCCTGGCGCTGACCGAGGACGATCCCTGGCCGTGTCTGATTGTCGCGGTTCAGGGGCTGGATATTTCCGGGTTGGAGTTGTGCGCCATGCTGCGGGCGCGCGAGGCCCGGCGTCGCGCCCGTCCGGCCTATGTCATCATGCTTGGCGCCCGTTCCGATTTGGTGCCCATTCTTTCCTCGGACGCGGGCATGGATTCGTATCTGGTCGGGCCGTTGCTGGATCTGGAACTCGGCTGGCAGGTCAAACGGGCGGTTCGGACCTTGCGTCTGACCGGGCAGGGGGCGCTGGAGCCCGTGGTCGATCCCACGACCGGCCTGTTGACCCCGGATGGCCTCAAAGCCTTTTTGTTCCAGGAAGTCAACCGCGTGGGACGTCGGCACGGCTGGTTTTCTCTTTCCGTGCTGGCCATTCCGGATAACGCCGGCCTGCGCGCCAGCTTTGGCGAGGATTGGCTGGCATGGTTCAAATCCGGGATTTGGGACTATCTGCGGCGCCAACTCCGCAATTACGACCGCCTGGCCGCTTTGAATGGCGAAATGCTGGCTCTGGTTTCGCCCGATTTGGACGCGCGCGGTACCAGGGCGCTTCTGGGACGGCTGAGCGGGGCCCTGGACGAATACAGCTTTCGAGAGCCCAATGGACAAGGCACGGGCCTGGAGCTGCGCGCCAGATATTTATGCGTGCGGGTCCTGGGCAATTACAAACAGTTCGACCGGACCGGAGAGGTGCTTTGGACGTGGTTACAAACCCGCCTCGCCGAGCCGCTGTCCCCCGGAATTGATGGAGACTCCGGGCGGGTGGCCTTGGAACTTGAATTGGATTTTTGATTTAGCGAAAAATTTTGAGGTATCAGGAAAAATTTTGGCCAACCAGCAATTCCACTTTCAGGGAAACTTCCTCGACGATGGGCTGAAAATCGTTGTCCATCAGGCCGGCGGGGATGGTCGACTGTTTCATGTCCAGCGTGAACATTGGGTTGAAATGGTAGCCGGCTCCCGTCGCCAGGCAATCCGCCACCTTGAGCAGGGTGACCACGGCCGGAGGATTGCCGGTGGTGACGTCCCGATGGTGGGCGTAAACCGCGAGCTGGACATTTTTGGGGAATTTCCACAGTTTGAGCGCCTTCGCGCTGATGACGGGATGGGCCACGCCAAACAGGCTTTCCTCGAGTTGGAGTGGGTCGTGGCCGCCATGTTCCCAGGACTGGGCCAGGGTGGTGAACGCCTCGGGCATGAGGGTGCCCATGACCACGTAGCCCATGTCGTGGAGCAGGCCCGAGAGATAGGCGCCTTCCTGTTCTTCCTGGGTCATGGGAAAAAGGTTGGCGTGGAATTTGATGAGTTTTTCGCTCAGAAGCGCCGTGCACAGGCTGTGGGTCCAGAAGCGCCGGATGGAAAAGCTGGCGGGCAGGGTGTTTTTACGCACGGAACCGGCCAGGGTCAGGTAATAGACAACACCCTTGACTTCCTGCAGCCCGAGCCGGACCAGGGCTTTGTGGACCGAGGTGATCTCGTCGGTGCCCCGGTAGATGGGCGAATTGGCCACGGCCATGATCCGGGCGCAAAGAACGGGCTCCGCGCCCATGGCTTCGGCGATTTCCGCCAAGCGTGTGTCAGGAGCGTTGAGCAATCCCCACAGCTTGGCGACCATGGGTTTGAGGGGGGGGAGATCGGTGTCCTTGAGATTGTCGAGATTGAGCATGAGATATCGTGACGAAGGCAAAAGATTGGATGTGAAGCCGAATCACACGGCGCGATTCATTTCTGACACAACTACCACATGGGTACGGCATAGGGCAATGGGCCCGGATGGCGTCAGCCGGTGTGCGGGAAAACGGAGGATTGCATGAAGATCAGTTTCTTGGGCGCGGCCCGAACCGTGACCGGGTCTTGTCATGTCGTGGAGTGCGAGACGGCGCGTTTTTCCATTGATTGCGGCATGCATCAGGGGAATCGGGTCATCGAAATGCGCAACTGGGACGAAAACGGCGTGTACCACCCGGAAAGTCTGGACTTCATCTTGCTGACCCACGCGCACATCGATCATTCCGGATTGTTGCCGCGCCTGGTCGCCAAGGGCTTTTCCGGCCCTATTTACACCACACCGCCCACGCGCGATCTGTTGGGGATCATGCTCGAAGACAGTGCCCGCATCCAGGAAACCGAGGCCCAGTGGCGCAGCACCAAGAAAATGCGGGCCGGGGATTTGCCGGTGGAGCCCCTTTATACCGTGGAGGACGCGCAGCGGGCCTTGGCCCGGCTCGAAATCCAGGAATACAATCAGGTCTTCGAGCCGGTCCCCGGAATTCGGGTTATTTTCAACGATGCCGGCCATATTTTGGGCTCGGCTTTTATCGAGATTTGGCTCAAGGAAAAGGGCGAAGAATACAAGTTGGTTTTTTCCGGCGACCTGGGGCGGCCCAATCAGCTGTTGGTGCGCAATCCGCAGACGGTGGAAACGGCGGACTTTCTTTTTCTCGAATCGACCTACGGCTCCCGCAACCACAAGAATGAAACCCAAAGCCGCGAGGAGCTGGCCGAGGCCATCGCCTACAGTTACCGGCACGGGGAAAAGGTCATTATCCCGGCCTTTGCCGTGGAACGGACCCAGGAGGTGCTCTATAGTTTGTACCTGCTCGAAAAAGAGGGCAAGCTTCCCGGAGACATGCCCATTTACGTGGACAGTCCTTTGGCCATCAAGGCCACGGAGATTTTCCGCCGGCACTGGGATTACTACGACCACCAGACCAAGCAATTGGTCAAGAACGGCGAAAATCCGTTGGAATTGGCCAACCTGCGCTACACCCTGACCGCCGACGAGTCGCGGGCCATCAACACCTCCCAGGGCCCGGCCATTGTCATTTCGGCCAGCGGCATGGCCAATGCCGGACGCATCAAGCATCATTTGCGGCACAACATCTGGAAGCCGGGCGCGGCCATCGTTTTTGTCGGTTTTCAGGCCGAGGGCACGCCGGGCCGGCGCATCGTGGACGGGGCGCCGACCATCCGCATCCTGGGCGAGGAATTGTCGGTGAAGGCCAAGGTTTTCACCATTGGCGGTTTTTCCGGACATGCCGGACAGACCCAGCTGCTGGAATGGCTGTCGCATTTTCGCAATCCGGACATGCAGGTCTATTTGGTGCATGGCGAGCATTCCGGACAAAAGGTCCTGGCCGAATTGATCCGGGAGCGTTTCAATCTGGCCGTGCATATCCCGGACTACCTGGACGAATTCCTGCTCGACAAAAGCGGCCGTTTCGAACTCACCTCGCGGCCGAGCCTGGCTGCTCCGCGCATCGATTGGGATTACCTGTTGGGTGAAACCTCGGCGAAATTGGCCCAGGTCCAGGATCGCGTGGATTACATCAAGCGCATGGGCCTGACCAATCAGGTTGAGATCCGGGGCAATCTGCTCGATATCAACTCCCGTTTCACCTCCATTCTGTCCGAGCTGATGTTCGAGCAGAAACAGGGCGAGTGAGCGCGGAATGCGGATCATCGCCGGAACCTATCGTGGCCGTCGGCTGCGCACCACGTCCGGCCCTGGATACCGGCCCGCCACGGGCCGGGTCCGGGAGTCGGTTTTTTCGATGCTCGAATCGCTGGGCGTGTCCTGGCCCGATACCCTTGTCGCGGACATTTTTGCGGGCAGCGGGGCCTTGGCCATCGAGGCCTTGAGCCGGGGCGCGCGGGGCGCGGTGTTCGTGGAAAAGGCGGCCGCCGCGGCCGCCTTGATCCGGGCCAATCTGGAAGACTTGGGCGTGGATCGGGGCCGCTGGCAGCTGATCAAGGGCGATGCCTTGCGCTGGCTTGGCGCCACGGCCGTGGGCCGATATGGGTTGGTCTTCATCGACCCGCCCTATGGCCGGGACTTGCTGCTGCCATCGGTGCGCCTGCTTGTGGAGAATGGCGGCCTAGCGCCGGACGGGCTGATTTGCGCCGAAGTCGAGGCCGGCCTGGATCTGCCCGATCCACCGCTCCCGGTTTTGGAACCAATCCGGAATAAACTTTATGGACAGACAAGGATTTGCATATGGGGCTTAAGGAAGAGCGCATAGCCGTCTATCCCGGGACCTTCGATCCGTTCACCAACGGGCATCTGAGTTTGGTGCGCCGTGGTCTCGAAGTCTTTGACCGGGTCATCGTGGCCGTGGCCAAGGATTCGGGCAAAAATCCGCTTTTCAGCCTGGAGGAGCGGGTGGAGATGATTCGCGAGGCTTTCCGGGGACAGACCAGGGTGGCGGTGGAGGGCTTTGCCGGCCTTTTGGTGGACTATGTCCCGAGCACTGGCGCGAATACGATTTTGCGCGGCCTGCGCGCTGTCTCGGACTTTGAGTACGAATTCCAGATGGCGCTCATGAATCGCAAGCTCAAGCCAAGCATCCACACTGTGTTCATGATGACGGACTATCGTTGGCTGTACATCAGCTCGACCATCATCAAGGACGTGGCCCGGCTTGGCGGGAGCATCGAGGGCTTGGTTCCGGAAGCCATCCAGGGTCGGGTCACGCGGCGCATGGATGAATGGCGCGCGCTCCAGGCCGGGGATAGCGGGAAACCATGACCACGGCGTTGTCCCTGGTGTGTTTGGTCGGGGCCACGGGCACGGGAAAAACCGCGGCGGCCCTGGGGTTGGCCCGGGCCCTGGGCGGGGGCGTTGTCAATTTTGATTCGCGTCAGGTGTATGCCGGTCTGGAAGTGGTCACGGCCCAGCCCACGGCAGAGGAGCGGCGGGTGTGTCCGCACGCGTTGTATGGGCATGTGCCGGTGTCCGAATCGGTTCGGGCCGGGGCTTTCGCCCAGGACGTCCTGGCCGCCGCGCGGGCCATGCAGGCGCGGGGCATGGTGCCCATTTTGGTGGGTGGCAGCGGGTTGTACCTGAAAAGTCTGCTTGAAGGGCTGGCGCCCATTCCGGATATCGATCCAGGGATACGCGGCCGCGTGGTCGATGAATGCCGGGCCTTTGGGGCGCCGGCCTTGTATGCCAGGCTGCGCGCCATTGATCCGGAGTACGCGGCCAAAATTCACCCCAACGATCCCCAGCGAATATGTCGGGCACTGGAGGTGTTCATGGCCACGGGAGAAACCCTGAGCCAGTGGCATGCCCGCACCACCCGTCCCACGGGGCTGCGGGCGCTCAAGATCGGGTTGGCGACGGATCTGGACACCCTGGCGCCGCGCTTGGCCCAACGCATCGATCTCATGCTGGATTTGGGAGCCATGGACGAGGTTGCCCGGGTCCACGCCGCCCATCCGAACCGCTCGGCTCCAGGTTTTTCGGGGATTGGCTGCCCGGAGCTCTTGTCCGTGTTGTTGGATGGCGTTTGCCTGGATGAAGCCAAGACGGTCTGGTTGCGCAATACCCGCGCCTATGCCAAGCGGCAGTTGACATGGTTTCGCAAGGACGCGGACATTGCCTGGTTCGCTCCAGGCGAGGTGGACGGCATGATTGCCCGCGCCAGGGTATTTCTGGACCAACCTGGGGAGTAAGGGCTTCACGGAGGATGAGTGCGGCGATGAAATGTTTTTTCTTGATGGTGTGTTGCGTGTTGCTGACGGTCCCCGCCATGGCCGGGCAACGGGTGGTGCTGGCTCCTGGCGTCGATGCGACCACTCGCGAGCGGTTGATCGAAAAAGGATTGGAGCAGGCCATGGCCCAAACCGTGCGCGACATCGTGGACGTCACCCTGCCCCCGGAACGTCTGGCCGCCGTTGCCCGCGTTCTGGTCGCGGAGCGCTCGACTCTGATCCTTGATTACAACGAGTTGTCCGTTCCGGCCAATGCCACCGAGGGAAGCATTGTTTTGGACGTACACGCGGACACGGCCGGAATCCGGCGGCGCTTGGCCGAAATGGGTGTGTTGTACACCGTCTCCAGCCCCAGGTCGTATGTGTTGCGCCTTCTTGGCGTGGACCCGTCCCGCACGCGGCGGCTGGAACCCCTGCAGATGATTTCCGGGCTGCGCCCCGTATCCTCGGCCGGTCCGGACGTGCCGGTCCTGGAGCTGCGCCAGGAGCCTCCGGGTTCCTGGACGGGCGTGCTGACCCATGGAACCTGGAAATCGGTTCGCACGGCCAGGACACTCGAAGAAATGTGGTGGTATTTATGGAAGGGTTTTTTTTCTCGGTCCGAGGGCCGGATGGGGGGTGACGCCCTGACCGTCAGCGTTTCGGGCTGGTTGTCCAGCATGGGCCCCATGGAATTTGATCGCATGCTGGACGGTTGGACGGCTGAAATCGGACAACGGGCCCTGACCGGAGTGGAAATGGGACCAGGTGGCTTGGTCGGTGTCTGGAAAATCCAGGCCAAGCGAAAGGATGCCCTGGTCATCCGGTTGCGTGACGCAGCCAAGGCTCAGGGACTGGACATTGAGATCAAATAGCCTGCCGGCGGCTTGAAATAAAAAATCCCGGTGAAACCGGGATTGGGGGGCCAAGAGGGCGGTGATCAGGCTTTTTTGTCCGGATCGTCCTTGGATTCGGAATTGGGCGAAACGTCGATTTCTTCGGGTTCGCTGGTCGCTTTTTTGAAATTTTTGATGGCCCGCCCCATGCCCGAACCTATTTCCGGAAGCTTGTTGGCTCCGAAGATAATCAGGACGATGACCAGGATGATGAGCAGTTCTGGGATACCAATGCCAAACATGTATGCCTCCTCGGAAATGATTGCGCCTCATATACACACAGCCCTTTCCCGAGGTCAATACGCATCTGGAGAAGAAAAACCTTGGTTTCCAGGTGTATAGCGTGTATTCTATGCGTGTCCCATTTTCCTGTCGCGGTGGGGTGGCGGGTTGGGGCGTCTAGGGAGATCCCATGCGCGAGGTCGTGCGGCTGCCAGGAGCGGGGTGTGGTTTTTATCTGCGGGGACGTTGCATGTATGCGGAATACATGAATCCAGGGCTTGACAGTGCGTTTTGTTGCCAGGTTTTGGCCCGGCTGGAGCGTCGATTCGACGCGTTGGTGGAGCGGTGCGAGCTCATGGGAATCGGGCTTGAGGCGGCCGGGCGGATTTGGCAGGGGTGGGGCGGGGACGTCGTTGATTGGACCTGCCCGGAGTATGCCCTGGGCGCGGGGGACGCTTTCGGTCGGTGCGCGCATTTTGTCGAGGGCCTGTGTCTGCTCCGATTTCCCTGTTGCGGAGGGCGTTGTCGCCACTATGAACTGGCCCGACCGGGCCGAAATTTCGAGGAGTGAGGTGTATACGTTGATGGATGACCTTGTCGTGCATTTTCCCTGGATGAATCCTGGATTGGCCGGACCGGATCTGCCCGAATGGGTGCTGTGGCTCGATCCCGGGGTGGCCTTGCCGGAAGGCCCCGCGCGGTGGCGTCCACCGACCCTGCCCTACTCGGACGAGGAGGTGCGCCGCATGGTGCGCGAATACCTTCAGTTCGCGGAGCGTTTTCCCAAAACCTCGGACATGCAGGCCTACCGGGCCGCCGGCATCGATAATTTTTATACCGACACGACCATGGACATCCTGTCCCAGCTGACCGGTGGCGCCAAGTCGGCCGAAGTCTCCCTGGACGACGCGCTGCGGCAGGCTCAAATCGTGTTGGCCCTGGCCTTGTTCCGCGAGGAGCACTTCATGGGCATGCGCGACCAGGAGACCCGCTTCGCCCAGGCCCGGGACGGGTTCGCCCGGACGCTTGGCCTGGGCGACGAAGAGTCCTTCGCCGAGCTCGGCGTTTCGGATGACGTTCTTTTTCCGCGCGCCGGCGTGGACTTGCCATGGAAAAGTCTGCTCCCGCGCGTGTTCGCTTTTTTGCCGGGCGGGGCCAGCCTTTTTGTCTCCGACGCGGACGTGTTTCGGGAGCTTGAGGCTTGCGGCCTGGCCTTTGCCCCGTGTGTCGTGAAGGGTCGCGATTTCTGGTGTTGCGACATGGACGCGGCCGGCCTGGAGCTTGTCTGCGGCGAGCGGGTCGAATTGCCCCACTTCGTCAGGATTCTGGCCAATCCCTCAAACCCTTCAACCAGCGAGAACCGGTAATGACCAAAGAACAACTCGGACCGCGTATCAAGCGCCTTCGGGAATTGAACGAGATCAGTTTGGAGCAGTTGGCCGAGCGCACGGGCCTGGAACTTGGGTTTTTGAAATCCCTGGAGGATGATTCCGTGTATCCGTCCCTGGGGCCCCTGCTCAAGGTCGCCCGAGGTCTGGGCGTGCGCCTGGGCACGTTTCTGGACGACGAACTGGGCCAGGATCCGCTTGTCGTGCGCTTGGGACAGCGCGAGGAAGGCCTGCACATGCTCGGCGGCAAGGGGTGTTCCGTGGATATGAAGTTTTATTCCCTGGGCCGGGGAAAGAAGGACCGCCACATGGAGCCTTTTTTCGTCGAGCTGGCGCCAGCGGCCAATGGGGAATGCAAACTGTCCAGTCATGAGGGCGAGGAGTTCATCGTTGTCCATGACGGGGCCATCCAGGTGACCTACGGGCGCGATGTTTTTATTCTGGACAAGGGCGATTCGATCTATCTTAATTCCATCGTGCCACATCACGTGACCTGTGCTGGCGATTCGCCGGCGTCCATCTATGCCGTGCTGTATTTCCCGGAATAGCCGTGGAAGCGAAAGGAGGAGGACTCATGGATAGACCTGCACTGCGAGGGATCACCCTGGGCCAGATGCTTGACGAAGCCATCGCGCGGCATCCGGACAACGAGGCCGTGGTCTATGTCGATCGCAATTTTCGCCTGACGTATCGCGAGTTTGGCGAGCTCGTGGATAATCTGGCCAAGGGCCTCATGGCCATGGGAGTGCAAAAGGGAGAAAAAGTGGCCATCTGGGCCACCAACGTGCCCTATTGGGTGGCGTTTCAGTTTGCCACGGCCAAGATCGGGGCCGTGCTCCTGACCGTGAATACCTTCTACAAGAAGGCCGAGTTGGAATATCTGCTCAAGCAATCCGAGACCGAAAATCTGCTGTTGATCGATTCCTTTCGCGACACGGATTATGTTCAGACCGTGTACGACTTGGTGCCGGAACTCAAAACCCAGGAACGCGGTTATTTGCGTTCCGAGCGTTTTCCGGACCTGAAGCGGGTCTTTTTCCTGGGGCAGGAAAAGCACCGGGGCATGTACTCCATGCCCGAGCTCCTGGCTCTGAGCCGGCTGATTTCCGAAGAGGATTACCGGGCTCGTCAAGCCTCCCTGGATCCGCACGACGTGGTCAACATGCAATACACTTCCGGCACCACAGGTTTTCCCAAGGGAGTCATGCTGACCCACTACAATATCGGGAACAATGGCTTTTGGATTGGCGAGAACCAGGTCTTCACCCATAAGGATCGGGTTTGCCTGCCCGTGCCGCTTTTCCATTGCTTTGGTTGTGTTCTGGGCGTGCTGGCCTGCGTCAGTCACGCTTCGACCATGGTCCTCCTGGAGGGTTTCAGTCCGTTGCTGGTCATGACCGCGATCGAAGAGGAAAAGTGCACGGCGTTGTACGGCGTGCCGACCATGTTTATCGCTGTTTTGGAGCACAAGTCCTTTTCCCGCTACGACTATTCCTCCTTGCGCACGGGCATCATGGCTGGCTCGCCCTGCCCGGTGCCGGTCATGGAGAAGGTCATGGACGTCATGAACATGAAGGAAATCACCATCTGCTATGGTCTGACCGAATCTTCGCCGGTCATGACCCAGACCAGGGTCCACGACACGGTGGCGCAACGGACCTCGACCGTGGGACGGGCCATGCCCGAGGTGGAGGTGCGCATCACGAACCCGGAAAGCGGCGAACCCGCGGGGCCGGGAGTGCAGGGCGAGCTTTGCTGCCGGGGCTACAACGTCATGAAGGGGTACTACAACAACCCCGACGCCACGGCCCAGGCCATCGACCCCGATGGCTGGCTTCATTCCGGCGATCTCGGGACCATGGACGAGGCCGGCTACGTGACCATCACTGGCCGTCTCAAGGACATGATCATTCGTGGCGGCGAGAACGTCTATCCACGCGAGATCGAGGAATTTCTCTACCGCATGGAGGGCATCAAGGATGTCCAGGTGGCGGGCGTTCCCAGCCGCAAGTACGGCGAGGAAGTGGGCGCTTTCGTCATCTTGAAGGAGGGTTTCGACTACGCGCCGGAAGACATCAAGGATTTTTGTCGCGGTCAGATTTCCCGCTACAAAATTCCCAAGTACGTGGCGTTCCTGGACCAGTTCCCCATGACCGCCAGCGGCAAGATCCAGAAATACAAGCTGCGTGAATTGGCGGCGGAGCTTTTTCCCGAGGCCATGAAATGACGGTCGTCGCCGTGGGCGCGGCCGCATTGCGGACCAGGCACCGACCGGATTTGCGTCAGGTGCGGGGCGTGGTGTTTGATTGCGACGGGGTTTTGTTCGACTCCCGCGACGTGAATCGGCACTACTATAATCATATCCTTTTCACCCTGGGTTTGCCGGAAATGAGCGTCGAGGACGAGGACTATGCCTTCATGCATACCGTGGACGCGGCCCTGGCCCGGATCATTCCGCCGGGACGCATGGACCAAGCCCGGGCCGTGCAGCATCACATGACCTATGCGGATTTTATCGACCGCATGATCCCGGAGCCTGGCATTTTCGAGCTTTTGGCCGGATTGGAACGGCTTGGGATGCGTCTGGCGATCAACACCAACCGCCGCAATTCCATGGAGATGGTTCTGGAACGATTCGGCATGACCCGGTTTTTCGATCCGGTCATGACCGCGGCCAAGGTGGCCCGCCCCAAGCCCGATCCGGAGGGGCTGAACATTATCGTGCGTTCGTGGGGGATGCCCGTGGACGCTCTGGCCTATATCGGAGACTCAGAGGTCGATCAGCTGACCACGGCTGGCGCCGGCGTGTCGTTTTGGGCATACCGCAACCCGAATTTGCGGGCCAAGCTGCATGTGGACAGTTTCCATGAACTGCGGCAATGGTTTGAGAGGGATTTTTGCTAAATAATCGATCATCGATTCTTTTGGAGCTGGAGGGGAATCATTCATGCCTGTTTTTTCGAGTCTCGCGGCCGCGATCTATTATGTGGTCGACACCGTTTTGTCCCTGTATTTTTGGGTTGTCATCGCCGGAGTCGTTCTGTCCTGGGTCAACCCCGATCCATATAATCCCATTGTCCGGGGCATTCGCGCCCTGACGGAACCGGTTTTTTACCGCATCCGGAAATGGATGCCGTTTACCTATATTAGTGGTATTGATTTTTCTCCTTTTGTCGTAGTCCTGGGTATCAAGTTCGTGCAGATTTTTCTGGCTCGTCTGCTCACGCAGGTGGCGTTCTGATCAATGACGACGGCGCGCCCGGTTTATGCGACCCGGTCCAGACAGGGATGGCGGCTTTCGGTTTGGGTTCAGCCCGGGGCAAAAAAAACAGAACTGGCCGGCATGCACGGTGATTTTCTGAAAATTCGCCTCCAGGCCCCGGCCGTGGACAACAAGGCCAACGCGGCGCTGACCGCTTTTGTCGCCAAGGCCTTGGGGTTGCGGCCCGGTCAAGTCAGCCTGGACCAGGGACTCACGTCGCGGCAGAAAAGTCTGCTTCTGCACACAGAGGAAGAGCCCGAGTGGGATCTGATTCTTACTCGGGCATAAGGTAAACCATAACGGTAAGGAGAACGTCCTATGGAACAGCAAGACCTCGAACTAGTGGCGGCTCATCTGGAGCACGACGAGGAACTCAGAGCTCTGTGGGAAGAACATGTCGGATTTGAAAAAATCCTGGAACGGTATTCCGGCAAGGCGGCCTTGTCGCCCGGCGAGGAACTCGAGGTGAAGGAATACAAGAAAAAGAAGCTGGCCGGAAAAACCAAGATTCAGGCTCTTCTCGAGAAATACAAGCGTCAGGAGGCGTAGGACGTCATGGTGCTCACCGGTGCCCAAATTTTGATGGAGTGTCTCAAGCGGGAAGGAGTGGACCTTATTTTCGGATTTCCCGGAGGGGCGGTTATCGATATTTACGATGAACTTCCCAAGCATCCGATTCGTCACATTCTGGTTCGTCATGAACAGGCCGCGGTTCATGCCGCCGATGGATACGCCAGGGCATCGGGCAAGGTGGGCGTTTGTCTGGTCACTTCCGGTCCCGGCGCGACCAACACCGTGACCGGAATCGCCACGGCATACATGGATTCCATTCCCTTGGTCGTGTTCACGGGGCAGGTGCCGACGCAGCTGATCGGCAACGACGCCTTTCAGGAAGCCGACATCGTCGGCATTACCCGGCCCTGCACCAAGCATAACTATTTGGTGAAAAATGTCGCGGATCTGGCCGCGACGATCAAGCAGGCCTTTTATATCGCCAGGACAGGGCGCCCAGGCCCTGTCCTGGTCGATCTGCCGAAAAACGTGGTCAACGCCAAGACGGAGTTCTCCTATCCGGAAACGATCTCCATGCGCAGTTACAACCCCAACTACAGTCCTAATCGCAAGCAGTTGCGCAAGGCGGCCGAACTCATTGCCCAGAGCTCCCGGCCGGTCATCTACGCTGGCGGCGGGGTCGTGTCCTCGGACAGCGCCCCGGAGTTGCGCGCCCTGGCCGAACAGTTTCACCTGCCCGTGACCACCACGCTGATGGGACTGGGCGCGTTTCCCGGCGACCATCCGTTGTGGCTGGGGATGCTGGGCATGCACGGCACGTACACGGCCAACATGGCCATCAACAGTTGCGACTTGCTCATTTCCGTGGGCGCCCGATTCGATGATCGGGTCACGGGAAGGGTCAACGCTTTTGCCGCCAAGGCCAAGATCATCCATATCGACATCGATCCCACGTCCATCAGCAAGAATGTGGAGGTGGACGTGCCCATTGTCGCGGATTGCAAGCAGGGGTTGGCCGGCTGCATGGAAGAGCTGGACAAGATGAACATTTCGGACTGGACCGCCAGGCACGGGGATTGGGTTGACTCCCTGGCCCGGATGCGAACCGAACATCCCCTGAGCTATGCCCGGAACGGGAAGTACATTAAACCGCAGTGGGTGGTGGAGAAGATTCACGAGCTCTCGAACGGCGAGGCGATCATCTCCACCGAGGTCGGTCAGAATCAGATGTGGGCCGCCCAGTTCTACACGTACCGGAAACCTCGCACCCTGCTCACCTCGGGCGGATTGGGAACCATGGGCTATGGGTTTCCGGCGGCCGTGGGCGCGCAGTTCGCCTTTCCGGACAAGCTGGTCGTGGATATCGCCGGCGACGGCTCCATCCAGATGAACATTCAGGAGCTGGCCACGGTGGTCAGCTACAAGGTGCCGGTCAAGATCGTCATTCTCAACAATGGCTATCTGGGCATGGTCCGGCAATGGCAGGAACTTTTCTATGGCCGGAATTATTGCGCCACCTGTTTGCACACCAATCCGGATTTCGTGGCCTTGGCCAAGGCGTACGGCGCCGAGGGCTTTCTTGTCGAGAATCCCGAGGATTTGGAGCCGACCCTACGCAAGGCCTTTGCCCATCCAGGACCGGTGGTGGTGGATGTGCGGGTCGAGCCCGAGGAGAACGTGGCGCCCATGGTGCCCGCTGGCGCGGCCTTGTCTGAAATGCTTCTGGTCTAGGAGGGCGAATGCGACACATTCTTTCAATTCTGGTGGAGAACGAGCCTGGCGTGCTGTCCCGGGTGGTCGGGCTGTTCAGCGGCCGTGGCTTCAATATTGAAACCCTGAACGTCGGTCCGACCCTGGAAAACGGGGTTTCACATATCACTATTTGCACCAGCGGCGATGAGCAGATCATCGAACAGATCATCAAGCAGCTGCACAAGCTCGTCACGGTCGTCAAGGTCGTCGATTTGACCCACCTTCAGGCCGTGGAACGGGAGATCGTGCTCATGAAAATCGGCGCGGACGACTCCAAACGGGCGGAAATTCTGCGGGTGGCCGATATTTTTCGCTGCAAGGTCGTGGACGTCAGCGCCGACGAACTGACCCTGGAAGTGACCGGGGATCAGGAAAAGATCAAGGCCATCGTCACCTTGTTGCAGCGTTTCGGCATCAAGGAGTTTGTCCGGGCCGGCACGGTGGCCATGCGTCGCAGCATGCAGCTGGCGGACTGATTCCGATCGATAAAGACTTGCCCCAATGGGCGGGAAACAATCACTGAAAAGGAGAAAATATGAAGGTTTACTACGACAAGGACGCGGATCTGAATATACTCAAGGATAAAGTCGTGGCCATTATTGGCTACGGCAGCCAGGGTCACGCCCATGCCCAGAATTTACGCGATTCGGGCGTTCAGGTCATCATTGGCCAGCGTCCCGGAGGTCCTAATTTTCAGCTGGCCAGGGAACACGGTTTCGAGCCGGTCAGCGCGGCCGAAGCCGCCAAGAAAGCCGATCTGATCCAGATTTTGGTGCAGGACCAGTACCAACCCAAGGTTTATGAAGAAGAAATTCTGCCCAATCTGACCGCTGGCAAGACCTTGGTTTTCGGACACGGCTTCAACATTCATTTTAATCAGATTGTTCCGCCCAAGGATGTGGACGTGGTCATGATCGCGCCCAAGGGGCCGGGGCATCTGGTCCGGCGTGAGTTCGAGAAGGGCGGCGGCGTGCCCTGCCTGGTGGCTGTGCATCAGGACGCCACGGGCAAGGCCCTGGCCAAGGCCCTGGCCTACGCCTCCGGGATCGGCGGCGCTCGTTCCGGCGTCATCGAGACGACCTTTGCCGAGGAAACCGAGACCGATCTTTTTGGCGAACAGGCCGTGCTTTGTGGCGGCGCCAGCGAATTGATCCGGGCCGGCTTCGAGACCCTGGTCAAGGCCGGTTACCAACCGGAAATCGCTTTTTTCGAGTGCATGCACGAACTGAAGCTTATCGTGGATTTGCTTTACGAGGGCGGCTTCAAGAAAATGCATTATTCCATCAGCGACACGGCCGAATACGGCGACTATGAAACCGGCCCGCGTGTTATCAACGAAGAATCCCGCAAGGCCATGCGGAAGGTTTTGGAAGAAATCCAGGATGGAACCTTTGCCCGGAATTGGATTTTGGAAAACAAGGCCGGCCTGCCGTCATTCCTGGCCAAAAGACGCCGCAGCCACGAGCACCAGATCGAGAAGGTCGGGGACAGCCTGCGCGAGATGATGGCCTGGTTGAAAAAATAGTCTGGCGCGACCACCCGTCCTTGGTGGTTGCTGTCGGTTTGTCGCGACACCGGATTGCCCTTTCGGGCGATCCGGTTTTTTGTTAGGGGGATGATCAAAAGCGTAATGATTTTCAAATCGTGGTGAGTGCATTCGATGGATACTCCGTTGACCGAGGAACAATTATTGTCCAAGGCGTGGTCTTTGTTCGCCAATGATGACCACGCCGGCGTCGTGCGCGTCTGCAGAACCGGCTATGCCCAGGGGGTGCGCAGTTACGACATGGTCCGACTGATGCTCGACAGCCTGAGCAAGCTTGGCAAGGTCCAGGAGCAGGCCGAGGTCACGCTGAAGGTTCTTGGCGAGAATGAATATCCCCCTAAAATCGCGGCCAAGCTCTATTTTCGGGCAGGTCTCATTTATCAGCACCAGGATGATCCGCACACGGCGCGGGAAATTTTCGAGAAGGTCATGCAGCTCGATCCGGATTTCCCGGGGATCGAGCAACGTATCAAGGCCTTGGCGCCTCGCCCGGCGCCAACCAGTTCCAGCCGGTACTCCTATCTGCTCGATCAAAAACTGGTCACTCCAGAGCAACTGAACACGGTTTTGGCCGACACGGACAACGACCCGGACGCGGCACTCATGGCGTCGTTCAAGATTCGGAAAGCCGATCTGGGGGAAAGTCTGGCACGTTTCTACAAAACGGAATTCGTGCCTTTTTCGGCGGGCAAGGAACCGCCGTTTGAGTTGTTCGAGAAGCGCCGGCTGGATCCGGATTTTTTAAAGCAGTATGGGTGGGTCCCCTACGAGCAGGACGGCAACGCGATCATCGTGCTCATGACAAATCCCTTCGACCTTGGTCGTCTCGATGAGATTCGATTCATCTATGGCACGTCCGGAATCCGTGCCAAGGTGACCCTGGCCCCGGATCTGGAACAGTTCATCGAGCATTTTTACAAGCAGCTCGGAGCGGGCGAGGCCCTGGCCGCGGCCTTTGACGAGGAGGTCGACAGCGATGCCGAGGCCATGGAGGAGATGGACGGCGAGTTGACCGAGCAGGACAGCGAGGTGGTGCGCATGGTCAACGCCTTGCTGGTCGAGGCGTGGCGAAAGAACGTGTCCGACATCCACATCGAACCCAACCCGCATTCCCGGTACTGTCTGTTTCGTTTCCGTCTGGACGGGACCTGTTTCGAGTTTCGTCGGGTCCGCCTGGCCCTGGCCAAGCCCATTGTCTCCCGCCTGAAGATCATGGCCAATCTGGATATTGCCGAGCGCCGTTTGCCCCAGGATGGCAAGATCAAGATCAAGTTGCCGGATCGGAACAAGGTCGTGGAATATCGCATGGCCACCATTCCCACCCTGGAAGGGATGGAGGACGTGGTTTTGCGCGTGTTGGCTTCGGGCAAACCCCTGCCCTTGGACAAGCTTGGGCTCACCCCCCAAAATAAAAACAATTTCGAGCGCATGGTCTACAAGCCCTATGGCTTGTTGTTGGTGGTCGGGCCTACCGGCTCCGGCAAGACGACAACGCTTCATTCGGCGGTGAGTTACATCAATACTCCGGAGCGGAAAATTTGGACGGCCGAGGACCCCGTGGAAATCACCCAGGAAGGCCTGCGTCAGGTCCAGGTCCAGCCCAAGATCGGCCTGACGTTTGCCTCGGCCCTGCGTTCATTTTTGCGCGCCGATCCCGATGTGATCATGATCGGTGAAATGCGCGACAAGGAAACCTCGCATATCGGCGTCGAGGCGTCCTTGACCGGCCATTTGGTGCTGTCCACCCTGCATACCAATTCGGCGCCGGAAACCGTGACCCGGTTATTGGACATGGACCTGGACCCGTTCAATTTCGCGGATTCCCTGCTGGGCGTCCTGGCGCAGCGTTTGGTCAAGACCTTGTGTCCAAACTGCAAGGAGGCCTATGTGCCCAGCGACATGGAGTTGGACGAACTGGCCCAGGAATTCGGTCCGGGATTCGAGGAGCAGGCCAAGGAATTTTTGAACGGCCCGCGAACCCTGTACCGCAAGGTCGGATGTCCCCAGTGTGTCGGCGGGTATAAGGGGCGCATCGGCGTGCACGAGCTGATGGTCAATTCGCCGGGGCTCAAGGTGCTCATCAAGCATCGCAAGCCCACCGAGGAAATCCGTGGGCAGGCCGTGGCCGATGGTATGTTGACCTTGAAACAGGATGGCATGCTCAAGATGCTCCGGGGGTTGACGGACATGGATCAGATTCGGGCCGCCACGGGGTGATCGCATGGTTTTTCATAAATTGTATCCAACCAAAATCCAATGATTCTATCCTCCAGCCAACTCCGTGCCCTGAAAGAGCGCAATGATGAAGAACTGCGCAAGGGCAAGCATGGGAAATATGGCTATCCAGCCAATACCATTCAGGATTTATTGCAAACAATCGAAGCGGTCAAAAAAGAGAAGAAGAAATGGAAGCAGCTGGCCCAGGAACGCGGCCAGTTGGTACGGGATATCGCGGCGTTGGTGAACAAGAAAATCGCCGCCGACGAGGAATAGCCCTGCTCAGTATTCGTGCTTCCAGGTTACGCCGCCGCCCTGGCGGGAGTCCGCGCCGATTTCTGTTTCAACGCTGATTCTCGGTGTCAGCTGGATTTCGACCTTGGTTTTGTCCTGCCCGGATACGCTGCGCTGGGTGCGGACATAGTAGGTGTCGCCCACATACCCTCCAAGGCCGACATTGGTGGCGTCGTCCTCGTCCTCGTCCTTGTCCACGGTTATCTCCTGCAAGCCCAGGCTCTTTTTTATCGCGCCGAAGAATTCCGGAGTCGCGCCGATGCCGGTCAGCTCGGCTGCGGCTCCTGCCAGCCGGACGGCTTGGAGCGGCGAAATCTGGTGCGAGGAACGACCAAAAAGAACCAGGGCCAGGATTTCGTCGGCGGGCAGGACCGGATTCGAGGACAGGCTGACGCGGAAGTTTTTGGCCGGTCCGTGCAGGTGGACCATGGCCGTGGTTTCCAGAACCCTGGTTTGACCGGTGACGTCCAAATAGGGGTTGGGCGGAGATGATCCGTCCAAGCTTAGCGAACCTTGGGTCAGATTGAAAATCCGGTCCAGAAACTCGAACCGGCCCCGGATCAAGCGCGCTGTTCCGGCGATGCGTGGCGCCACATGCGCGCCTTGAATCGAGATCGCGCCGGACCATTCGGAGTTCAGCCCCCGTCCCGTGACGAAAAAGCGCCCCGGTATGTTCAGTCCGATGTCCAGGTCCACGCCAAGGGCGCTTGGCGGGCGCGGCGGAGGCGTTTGGGTGGCCGGCGCGTTGATCCGGGTGACATCGATGTCGGGCAGGTTGGCCGGGGTGGAACGGGGCAGTCGGTATTCCGATGGATCAAGGGTCAGGTCGCCGCGAATCCGGGTTTGGGTTTTCTGGCCACGTATGTTCAGGATGCCGTCGATCGTGCTGTGCATGGAGTCCAGACGCAGAAGCCGGGCCTTGCGCAGTGAGATGGCGGCGGCATGGGTCCGGCTTTGGAGATCGATCGTGGCCTGGGTTTCGACGCGCCCGTCTTGGTCGTCGGCGCCGGTCAGGGCCAGCGTGATCGTGGAGTTGTCGGCCCGCGCCGATCCCTGGATACCGGTCAGCCGGGTCCCGGTGCGGTGGTTTTCATAGGTTGCGTTGGCGACCTGGGCCGAGCCCGTCAGGGTTGGCGCGCCCAGGCTGCCACCAATCCGGAAATGCAGATTGGCCTGACCGCTGGCGCTTTGGGCATCCAGGCGCAGCAACCGGGGGATAAGGGAGAGGTCGGGATTGGCCGCGATGGAACCCGTGATGGGCGTGCTCGGGGGCAGGTCCAGGGTTAACGGCTCCAGGGCGAGTTTCACGGGACAGGAAAAATCGCCCTTGGCACGCATGTCGATGCGCGGGGTCGTGATGGTTCCCGTGACCGAGAGCGTGTTGTTCCGCAGTCCCGCCGTGATGTTCGCGGCCAAAGGCGGCAGGTCGCTGTTTGTGTCGTCGACGCGAAGTTCGGTGACGTCCAGACGCAGGTCCAGTTCCGGTCGTGGGTCAGAACCGGCCAATTCCAGGCGCGCATCGAGCTGGCCGTGGGGCATGTCAGGAAAAATCAGGCTCAAGGCATCCAGATCCAGGCCATGGATGGCGACCGTGGCCGTGTTGCGTGCCGCCATCTGGCCCGAGGTTCGGATCGTGGCCGCTCCCCAGCCCAGCATGATTTCGTTCCAACCCAGTCGATTGGGGGCGGCGTCGATCCGCAGGGGCCGTGACAGATGGAGCTTTTGCCCCAGGATGTGGCCATGGAGATCGTGCACTTCGACGCGACGCGTCGACGCTGGAAATGTCACGTTGGCCGCCGTGCTGAATTTGGTGCGGCTTGCGTCGTGGTCCAGGGTCAGTTTGGCTGAAAGCCCTTGGGGCGTGCCCGTGATCGTGGCCGCGAAGTGGTCGGCGCGTGCGTTCCACGCGGTCAGGTCGCGGACCACGAGATTCAGGCGCGTGGCCTCGGGCCGATCGGGGCCGTGGATGCCGTCCAGATTCAGACTGCCAATCTTCAGACTGTCCCAGCTCAGGCGGGATGCCTGCCCCTGAAATCGGGCCATGGATCCGGATTTGTCCCGCGTCAGGTGCGCGGTTCCAGACAGCGATCCCCGGAGCTCCAGGCCCAGGGCGCGGCCCAGGGCGTCGAGGCGTTCGCTGTCCAGGATGACGGTTCCGGTTGGCAGGGTCGCCACTGGATCAACCGACCCCGAAAATCGGGCGTGCGTTCCGGGCAGGGACAGCGTGGCGTTTGCGACAACGAGCTGGTTGTTGACCCAATCGGCCCGGATTCGCGAATCAATCGCTTCCCCCCCGGCTTGAGCCTGGACGGTGAGATCGACATGGGGCCGCTCGGGCAGGCCCGTGATTTTACCCCAAAGTTTGGGTTTGGTCAGGACGATGTTGTCCTGGGAAAAATCACGAGCCCGGGCGGCTAGGTTGATGGCGAAGTCCGACGGCGTGCCGGTGACGTTTCCGTCAAGGCTTGGGCTTTGCAACTTTATTCCATGGGATTGAAGCTCCGGACGCGAGGCCTTGACGCGCGCGGAAAACAAACTGTCGCGGGGGTGAAATTCTCCGTGAAGCGTGACTGTGGTCGGAGCCGCGAGGCGGACGGGGTTGATTCGGATCAGATCCGGCGAGATGCTGATGGCCGCGTCGAGTTCTGGCTTGGGGCCGAGGAGAAGTCGCGCCACCTCGGGCAGACCGGTCAGATGCTCGGCCGAAGCCGTGATTCTTCCTGAGAAACAAGGGCCGTCGTTTTTCAGAACGCCGCTCACGCGGGTCTGAACCCGACCCCGCAGCGGTCCGGTTCCGGGAAGGGACAGATCGCGTAGTTTCAGATCCGAGTCCAGACGGACACGCTCGTCGATGCCGCCGGTCATGTCCAGATGCAGGCGGGAGGTGCTCAGGTTCAGGCCTTCCAGGCTGATGGCGGTGGCGTTGCCGGCCAAGGTGGCATTGGCCTTGATTGCCTCGTGATCCGGGCGTTGTTGCCAGAGCACGGCCGAGGCTTTGGTCCGCCAGGTTTTCAGGTTCGGGGTCAGGGCGCAGGTGGCGTTGAGATGTCCGGAAACGGGCCGGTCCTGGATGGCCCAATCCTCGATATGGGTCGTGGCCGTGAGGGTCACGTTCCGAGGGTCCAGGCGCAGGGTTGCGTTGGCCTCGGTTTTTCCCGTCCGCACGCCTTTGGGCATGAGCCAGGCCAGATCTGTGGCCGTGCCTTGGGTTTTCAATTCCAGGATGTTGTTTTCCCAGGTTGCGTTCGCGGACATGGTCATGGCCTGGTTTCGTAGCTCCAATTTGGACAGGTTTGCCCTTCCTTTGCGCCAGCGTGCGCGACCTGTCGTTTCGATGGTCGGCGGAAAATTCGGGGCATGGCGGAGCAGGCCTGCTCCGAGATCGAGGCGGACGTCCCATGTTGTATCCAGGGTGTCTGTCAGGGCGAGGGTGGCGTTGCCGGCCAGGTCGAACAAGCGGGATACCGAGGCCGAGATTTGGATCGGGCACGCATGGCGTGGGCCATGTCCCGCGACGCGCGCCGTGATGCCCTCTCCCTCGGAGAGGTCGAGCAGGGAGTGGAGCAGACCGCCTGGATTTTCCCGCAGTTCCAATGCGAGGTGGATCTCGGCGGAGGTCAATGTGGCCGCGAGGCTGGCGGCATCGGCTCGATCCTGGCGGGTGATGGTGGCGTGAACCGTGCTTTTGTCCGGGCCGAGGCGCATGCCGCCATGCACGGCCAAGCTCGCCTGTTGCCCGAAAACGTGTTGCCCCAGAAGAAGGCGTTCCACGCGGGCCTGCCGGATTTGGATCGACATCGGATCCGGGGGGCTGGCCGCCGTGGAACTGTTTGTACCGGGCAATCGTTCTAGGCGTATCTCCGCGACGCTGAAGCGGCGCAGGCTCGGTTTGCCGCGCAGCATTGGCCACAACTCCGGGACAAAGACGATGTTCCGGGCTTCCAGCCAGATTCCGGTTGCGTCGGAAATGGCCAGGTAACCCAGCCTTGGTCCGTCATTGAAATCCAGGTCGCGTGCTTCCACCCGCAGATCAGGGCCGGCGGCGAGGGCGCTGATTATCGAGAGCAGGGCGCGTCGGCCCATGTCGGTCGACAAGGTCAGCGTGACGAACAGCGACGCCAGGAGAAGCAGGGCCAAGCAGGACCACCCAATGATGCGCACGCCGCGTCGATTCGCCATCAGAATGCCTGCCCCAGGCTGACATAGACCTGGAAGGGCGCGTCGACTCCGTCGCGTCGATCCAGGGGCATGGCCACGTCCAACCGAATGGGGCCGATGGGCGTGTAATAGCGCAGACCCGTGCCCACGGCCCAGAAATAGTCCGCGAGACGACCAGGATTTCTGTCCGTGAAGGATCGACCTCCGTCACCAAAAAGCACGGCTCCGAAATCCTTGGCCATGCGCCAACGCAACTCGGCCGTGAGATCCACGCTGCTCAGCCCGCCTTCGGGTTCGTCGTCCTCGTCCAACTGTCCCGCGTATTGGTAGGCGTAACCCCGTACCGATCCACCGCCCCCGGCGTACAGCAGCAGGTCTTCGGGCACGCTTTCCCGGCCCGTTCCGGCCAGAACGCTGTAGCGCCCTCGGGTGGCCAGAATCAGTTTTCCGGGCGCCGCCAGTTCCAGGAAATGAGAGCCGCTGATGGACCACAGGATAAAGGAGGAGCTCCGGCCGCCAATGGCTTTGAACGGTTCGAGCCGCGAGGCGAGAGTGAAGCCCGAGGTCGGGTCCAGAGGGGTATCGACAGTGCTCAGGTCCGCCCCAAGGGGAATGGACACGAGGTTGAACTGGCGGGCACCGTCCTCGTCGACGTCGTCCCGGCGATAGGCGAGCCCCTGGCTCAGGCGGAATTTGGCAAAAGTCCTGGTCAGGATCGCGGACAAGGCCAGACGGCGCGAGGCATAGACGTCGGTGCGCTCGTGGTCCCAGGTCGCGGCCAGGCCCAGGCTTTGATCCGGATGCCACATGTCGGGCATGGTCAGCGAGGCGATGGTGGATTGCTGGTTTTCGGATATCTTGGCCTCGACGTCGAATTTCTGGCCACTCCCGAACAGGTTGCGGTGAGTCCAGCCCGCGCTGCCGCCCAGCCCCAGGTCCGAATAATGCCACAGACCCGTGCGCACGGCGTGGTGCGGCGCTTCCAGGACATGGACGAGCATGTCCACCCGTCCCGACTCGACCCGGTCCGTTTCCACGGTCACGGAGCGGAACAGGCCGGTGCGGATGAGGTCTTCGCGGGTGCGGTCGATCAGTCGTTGATCAAAGGGCCTGCCCGTTTGCCACGCCACCCGGCCGAGAACATGATCGCGTGTCACGCGCTCCAGCCCATCGAAAACAGTTTGCCCAAAGGCGGCCGCGGGGCCTGTGTCCATCGTGAAAACAACATTCACGGTGTTGGTGGCGTGGTCGGCGATCACCGATCGACGGGCCATGGACGGGGTGGGATACCCACGCCTGCGCGGTTCGTCGAGCAGCGCGGTTTCCACGTCCAGGATCAGGCCGGCGGCGTATTTGGTGCCGGGTTTCAGCATGTCCAGGATTTGTCGGGCCGGGCGTTGGAGTTCGGGGTTTGCCGGGAAGAATCGGACTTCGGATTGGCCCAGGACAAAGCGTGGTCCTGGATCGATGCGAAACCGGACAATGGGCGGAGATGCGTCCTGGTTCACATCTCCCGCGACGCGGGCCTTGAAATAGCCCAGGGCATCAAGCGCCCTGGTGAATGCCTTGAGGTCATTGCGCATGCGGGTGGCGAGCAGGCCCATGGTTTCGGGTGGCGTGCCGCGCAGGGTGACGCAGTCCGAAACCGAGGACAACGTCGTCGTCAGCTCGGCCGAAAGGCCGGAAAAATCGACTTGGTAGGAGTTTTCCTTGGCCAAGCTTCGTCCGGGCAGGGCGGAGAGGAGAAGCCAGAAAAAGATGAAGACCCGAACGATCAAGCCGGGCATGCGTGTGTCCTTGGTCGGTTGACTTAAACGGCCTGGAGCGGCCAGGTCCGGACAAAGGCGTCGACATCGAACTTGCGCCGCGCTCCCTGGTAGTTCATGTAGCGAACCTTGCCGAAAATCGGACGCTCGGTCCATCCCCTGTCGTGCACGCCGCCCAGCGACCAGGCGATACCGGTGTAACCATTGCTGTCCCGTCCATCGAGGCTATACCGATCGTTGAGGCGGATGGCCGTGGCCATGGCTTGAGCCGCGTCCTCGCTCCATTCCAGGATTTTTTTTGCCCAGTACATCCGCAGGTATCCGTGCATTTTGCCGGTGACGACCATTTGTCGCTGCGCCGCGTTCCAAAGTGGATCGTGGGTGTGGGAGAACTCAAACTCCTCGGGAGAATAGATGGCGGGGCGGGGGTCTCGTTCGTGGCGGCTCAAGGTTTCCTGGGCCCAGACCGGAAAACTGGTTACGCGGTCATGGTCCGGGGCATGGGCGCAGAAATTGTCGGCCAGTTCCCGCCGAATAATAAGTTCTTCGATAAAAGCATCCGCCTGTTCGTCCTGACGTGGCTGGGCCATGACTTCCAGGGCCACGCGCTGGGCCGACAGCATCCCAAAATGCAAATGGGCCGACAGGTTGGAGCAGACGTCCTGGTTGGGATCGTTGCGTTGGTCATAGTGGCGCAGCCGTTTGTCCAGAAATGTCCGGAGCAGATCGTGGCCGGCCTGTTCCCCTGGCGTGATCCAGGTCACGGGGCGGACGGTCGTGTCCATCTCGAGGGAGGCTTGCAGCGCGTCGATGTCGGGGATGCCGGGGGCGCCCGGCCATGTCAGGGGGTGGGGCTCGAAATCTGGAAACGGTTCCAGAAATTCCTGGAGATGGCGTTTGATTTTAGGGCGGATGGTCTTGGCCATGTACTCGCGTTTGTCCGAAGCGACCCAGCAGGGCACGATGTTGCGCGAATCCACTTCGTGCAGGGGAACGGGGCTGGCTTCCAGGAAGCGGGTCCGCCAGCCGTGCTTGGCCCGGAGTGGGTCGAAGTCCGTGACCACGAGCCCGACGCCGGCCTCGCGCGCGAAGCGGGCCACTTCCAGGCCGGGGTCGCCGGTCAGGACAAAGCACGCGATATTGGCATTGGCCAAGCGGGCGAGGGTTTCCCCGAGTCCGCGCAGCAGAAAGTCGAAATGGCGCAGGGTGGCGTCCAGGAAACGCGGCGCCAGGCAAAAGACCACGCCCACGGGGGCGTGCCTGGCCAGGGCTTGTTCGCGCGCATGGATCAGGGCCCAGTTGTCGCTGGCGCGCAGGTTGCGATGCATCCAGTAAAGCACTGGCCCCGGACGTTCTGGCCTGGATTCGGGGACTCGGTAACGGCGTGGGTTCATGAGGGGGCCTCCGCGCATGCATCAAGATGGTCGGGAACAAGTTTTCGCGCCAATCGCAGTTGGCCGCAGGCCGCGTGGACATCCGTCCCCAGATCGCGCCGGACGAATACGGTCTGCCCCAGATCGCGCAGACGGCGGGCAAAAGTATCGATCGCCAGTTGGGGCGGTTTTTGGAAGGATGTTCCTGGCGAGGGGTTGCATGGGATGAGATTGATCTTGGTCCGGAGACGGCCAAGCAGGGCATGGACGCGCGTGGCATGGTTCCCGGTGTCGTTGACGCCTGGGATCAGGATATACTCGATAAGAATGCGCTCCCGGCCTGGCAGGGGGTAGGATTCGAGAAGGGGAATCAGCGTTGTCAGGGGCCAGCGGCGCGTTCCGGGCATGAGTCGGTCGCGCAGTTCCTGGGTGGGCGCGTGCAGCGAAATGGCGGGCAGGGCCAGACGCTCCGAGGCCAGGGCACGCAGTCCATCCGGGATTCCCACCGTGGACACGATGATCTTGCGCCAGGAGAGATTGGGTCCATGGGGGGACGTCAGCAGGCGAAGGGCCGGCAGGAGATTGTCGAGATTGAGCAACGGTTCGCCCATGCCCATGAAGACAATTCGTTCGGGCCATGTCTGGGTGGCGGCATGCACGGCTTGAGCCGTGGACCGCGCCTGGGCGATTATTTCGGATGTGGTCAGGTTGCGGATATAGCCGGAGCGGCCCGTGTCGCAGAAGACACATCCGAGAGGGCATCCTACCTGCGTGGACAGGCAGAGCGTGTGGGTGGTCGGCATGGCCATGGCCACGCTTTCGATGGCATGGCCGTCGGCCAGTTCCAGTAAAAGCTTGGTGGTCCCGTCGGTGCTGGCGTGGCGATCGATGACTGGAAGTCTTGGGCTGGCGTTCTCGCTCCAGAAATGTCTTGGTCCGCAAGGAGCATTCGTGGCGTGCACGGGAAGGATGAGGTTCATTGGTGTTTTCTTGTTCAGTTCGTTTGGGCTGTCAATTCGGTCCAAGGCGGTCGTGCATGCCTTGGTCACAGTGGACCACGTTATCCTTTGGATTGCGTTATACCCTGTTTTTGATAATGACCCATGCATGTTTTATTCGGGGCCACGCCGGTTTGGTGTTTGATAAATACAAAAATATGGCGTAGGTGCTGCAATTATTTGGGCCGTGGCCTTCGGCCCCGACGACAGTCTCGGCACTTGCGCGGGAGGTTTGCTCCCCGTTTTTGCCTTGTGACATTCATTGCGATACCCCGGGGCAAAATTTTGTCCCGCCTTTGATTTTGTTTTTCATGATACGGAATGTTATGTGCTAAACTTGAAAAAATATGGATTGTATCATGGATACACATGTCGAAGTGTTTGTGCACAAAAAAAAGAAAGTTATTATTACGTGCCCAAATTGCAAGTTGGAAAAAGAAATAGACGTTGAAAGCATTCCAACGTCGGGCTATCGCCTTGTCGGCGCGACCTGCAAGCGATGCTCGCATGTCTTTAACGTGTCGTTCAACTTGCGGAAATATTACCGTAAACCGGGTCGCCTTTCTGGATTTCTTTTTTCATCTCGCGGCGCGCGGGAGCCGTTGGCCGCGATCACGGTCACCGATGTCTCCTTGGAGGGATTGGGGTTTTCTGGGAATGCGCCCATGGTTCATCCGGAAAATATTTTTATTATCAGATTTTTTCTGGATGATTCTTCCGACACCGAGGTGGAAAAGGAAATTATCATCGAATCGGTTCGGCGGGGGCGCTTCGGAGCCCGTTTTGCCGACACGAATGTTTTTGACACTGTTTTGAACAAATATATTCTCACCAAATAGTTTTATGCAGCATAGCAACAGGAGCAATGTCCATGGCAGAATTTGATGCACCGCGGTCGAGCGGCAGAGCGCTCAACATCCTGCTGTCGGTCTTGGCGGTGATTCTCATTGGGCTGGCCATCGGTCTTGCCTTGAAGCCCGAAGTGTTTTCCCTTGGAAAAAACCGAATTGTCGACGCGGTGTCCATTTCCCCGCAGGAGGCTGTCGTGGGCGGGGCCCAGTGGCGCGTGGTCAGTCAATGGCAGGGAAGTGGCGATTTTCAGGAAGAGGGAAGCTTTTATTTGGTGGAATTCAAGCCGATTCCTGGTTGGGAAGCTCCGGCGCCGGTAGTGCTCCGCAAGGGCGCGCCCGTGGCCCGGGTCGAGGGCGTGTATCGCGAAGTGGCATTTTCCGAGCAACGCCTTTTTTCCTTGGCCGGAGCCAGCACCATGGCGCACCGCCTTGTTCCGGAATTGGCGGAATTTTATCTGCGGCATATCGGCGCCAACGAGGTGCGCAAGGTTCCGGGCAAGGCCGCCGATGAGTTGACGCTGCAGGGTATTTTTTATTCCACCAAGGAAATCAAAACCATTGATATCTCGGGCAAGGGCACGCCGTCTGGTTTCGCTGATCTGGAGTCTGGTGCCTGTGATATCGCCATGTCCGTGCGCCGCGCTTCCGTGGCCACGGAAGGGGGATGGGCCGAAAGGCTCCTGACTCCTGATGCCGAATTCCCTGTGGCGATGGATGCCGTGGCCATCGTGGTCAATCCGAGTAATTCCGTGCAGGCCAAGGGGCTGAGCGTGGATCAGGTGCGGCAAATTTTTAGCGGGGAGGTCACCAACTGGAGTCAGCTTGGTGGAGAATCCTTGCCTATCAAGGGAATCGCGCTACGGGATTCATTCGGGACCAGAGCCTTTTTCGAGGACAAATTCATGGGTGGCCAGTCGTTGGCGTCCACTGTCCGGGAAGTGGAGGCGCATGCCCAGGTGGCGGATTTGGTGGCCCAGGATCCCCAGGCCATTGGTTTCTGTAGCTTGGCCTTTGTGCATCAGGCGCGCGAAGTGGCGATCAGGAGCGGATCCGATGGTGACCCCGTGTTGCCTTCTCCCCGGGCGATCAGGGACCGGACGTATCCCGCTTTCCGGGGCTTGTACCTGTATGCGCGGTCGGAATCCAAGAACGTCTATGCGCGGGACTTTGCCTTGGCGTGCGGCAGCCCGGCTGGGCAGGAAGTGGTGCATAGGTTCGGTTTTGTCGGGCTCAAGGATGAGGCGGAGGCTGATTCGTCCGGGTCCAAGACCGTTTCCGTGACCACTGGTGCGACCGAGGTGCCTCGGGATCAAAAAAACGCGACGTCCGCGCCCGAGGCTCCGGACACGAGCGCGGTCATCGAATCCGGCGCGGGGCGTGTTTTGAACGCCACGGCGCAGGCCGGTACGCTGGTCTTAAACGCCACGAGCCCTATTTATGAAATACCCGAAACGTTGCCGCATTTGATCCAGGTCGATGGCGAAACCGTCCCGGAAGCCACCCGGCGCAAGGTCTACGGCGCGTTTCGCGAGGCGGTTCTCGGCGCGGAACATCTGCCCCAGGTTTTTCATTTCGAGCTGGGCAGCAGCGCTCTGGACTCCCAGGCGCTCAAGGATCTGGATTTGGTCATGGAAACGATGCGGACACCGGAACGGATGGGGAAAAAGATGATCGTGGTCGGTTTTTCGGATTCATACGGCAGCTATCTGGGAAATCAGGATATTTCGCTCAAGCGGGCGGAAGTGCTGGCTGCGGCTGCCCGGGCCAGGGGTGCCGAAGTGGTCATGGTGCTTGGCGCGGGCGAGGAACTTCCCTTGGTGTCCAATGCCAAGAGAGCGGGCCGGGAGCAAAACCGGCGCGCTGAAATTTGGATCAAGTGATCGATATGGAGCTACAGATGACGGAACAGGGAAAGAGCACCATGCAGACTATTTTGGTGATCGATGATGACAAGCTCATGCGTCTTGCCTTGGCCAAAATTTTGATTTCAGCCGGGTACAATGTCGTGCAGGCCTCGGACGGGGACGAGGGGTTGAGCTACCATCGAACCCAAAATTTTGATCTGATCATCACGGATTTGATCATGCCGGACAAGGAAGGGATTCAGATCATCCGCGAGCTGCGCAAGGAAAACAACAAGATCCGGATCATCGCCATGTCGGCTGGTGGACGGGGGGGAGCCACGGATTACCTGAAGTGGGCCCGCCTCATGGGTGCCAAGAAGTGCTTGAGCAAGCCCATCAAGCGCGAGGATCTTCTCGCCGCGGTCACCGAGGTCCTTGCATTACCCTGACCCGCTCCTTGGAGTGCCTCCGTAAACCCTTTGTCTGTGCCGTGGTCGGCATTGTGCACGAGTAGGACATGGAAAGAAAAAAATCGTTCTTTAATTTGCTGCAGCTCAAGATCCACGTGGGTATCCAGTTTATCCTCGCGGCCTGTTTTTTCGCGTTGGGTTATTTTATCTACGTCACGCAGTTGAACTTTCTCATCACCGACATCCGCCAGCAGGGCTCCCAGCAGGCCGAAATGGTTGCCGAGGCCAGCGTCGCCCCGATTCAGCGCGAAAGCTATTATCTTTTGGAAGAGCTGGCCACGAGGGTCGAGTATTCACCGTTGGTGGCCTATTGCCAGATCGTGGACGCGGCGGGTTCGTCCTTGCTGCGGGGGCAGGTGCGGTCTGGACTGACTCGCGACGACTTGGCCAATGCCTTCAGCGTCGAGGACGTGACCGTGGTGACCAAGGATATCGCCTTCAACGGACAGAACCTGGGTCAGGTCCGCATGGGGATGTTCATCGACAAGGCGCGCAAGGAAGTGCAGACCAGCACCATTCAGTTGGTCGCCGCCTTTGCCGCCGTGCTCGGTGTCATCGCGTTGTTTTTGTACGTCTTTTTGAACCGCCTGCTTATTTTGCCCGTCGTCAACCTGTCGATGCTCACCGAAAGTCTGTCTCGCGGTGAGTTCGTGACCACCAACTTGGACCGGCGTAACGACGAACTGGGTGTCCTGGCCCAGGGCTTCAACAACATGAGCCGGAGTCTCAAGGAATTGTATAAGAATCTGGAAAAGAAGGTCGACGCCCGAACCGAGGACTTGAACAACGCCTATCATGAGTTGGAGGCTATTTTCGATAACTCCCTGGTGGGTATCGCGGTACTTTCCTCGGACCACCGCGTGATTCGAGCCAACAGTCGTTTTGCCAGTATTTTTGGATACGCGCCGGAAGAAATGCCGCAGGTCAGTCCTGAAAAGTTTCACATTTCCGGTCGCGATTTTGATCTCTTCGTGGAGAAATTTTACAATCGCTTACATGAAACAGAAATCGCCCAGCTGGAATATCAGTTTCGCAAGAAGAATGGAGCAGTTTTTTGGAGCCAGGTTTCGGCCAAGGCCATTGACCCCGAGGATATTGGCAAGGGCGTGATCTTTGTTTTGGAGGACATCTCCGAACGGAAAAAGGCCAGCGAATTGTTGCGTCAGCATGCCGAGGACTTGCGCGTCGCCAAGGAGGACGCGGACAAGGCCACCCGGTCCAAGAGTGAATTCCTGGCGCGCATGAGCCACGAAATACGAACTCCCATGAACGCCATTTTGGGCATGGCCGAGATGCTCCAGGAATCCGGGTTGAACGAGGAACAGGCTGAGTACGTGAAGACCTTCAGCTCGGCCGGCGAGCTGTTGCTGGGGATCATCAACGACATTCTCGATTTTTCCAAGATCGAGGTGGGGCAGATCAAGCTCGAATCCATTCCGTTCAATCTGAACGATCTTGTCAGCGACGTGAGCAAGCTGTTTGTCTACCGGGCCGAGGAGAAAGGCCTGGATTTGAACATGCACGTGGCTGGCGGCCTTGCCCAGCGTTATGTCGGCGACCCCACGCGTATCCGTCAGATTTTGATCAATCTGTTGGGGAACGCCATCAAGTTCACGAGTACCGGCGGCGTCAGTTTGCGCGTCGACGAGTCGGTCAACGAGGACGGCGCCCCGTGCTGTCTCTTCTCGGTCAAGGATACGGGTATCGGTATTGCCGAAGCCAAGACCCAGACTATCTTCGAGAGTTTTGCCCAGGCGGATTCCTCGACAACGCGTGAGTTTGGCGGAACCGGCCTTGGTCTGGCCATCTCCAAGAAGTTGGTGGAGCTCATGGGCGGGGAGATTTGGGTCGAGAGCTTCCCGGGCAAGGGAACGACATTTTTCTTCAAGCTGCCCCTGGTTCCCGATTTCCAGACCCAGGTCGAGGATGTCCGGCCCTCAATGCCCGCTGGCACCAAGTTGCTTGTCCTGGAAGATCATCCCGGCGCTCACGACAGCCTTTCGGCCCTGGTGCGCAGTTGGGGACTTGTTCCCATTTCCAAGAAAAATGTTGGCGAGGTGGTTGATATCTTGGGGCAGCACGCGGGTGATGCCGCCTTTCACGCGATTTTGATCGATTCCGAGGTTGACGGAGAACCGGGCATCAGCGCCGCCCACCTGCTTGTCGGCCAAGGCGGGGACGTGCCGCGCATGGTACTGGTCGTGAACACAGTCCAGGATCTGGCCGCGTTGCCGGACGCCGCGTCTTTTGGTCCGCTTTCCTATATATTGCGGGATGAGCGCAATGCGCACCTGCAAGGCATGGTGCTGGATATTGTCGGCGAGGCTCAGCGGCGACGCATAGTCGAGGGCGGCGGCAAGGGGTGGAAAGTGCTGCTGGTCGATGACGTCGAGGCCAACCGTCGGGTTGTGGAGTTGTTTCTCAAGTCCACCAATGTGACGCTGGTGCACGCCGAGAACGGCAAGGTCGCCTTGGAGAAATTCACGGAAGAGCCGTTCGACTTGGTTCTGATGGACATGGAAATGCCCGTCATGGATGGTCTGGAGTCCACGCGCCGCATTCGGTTGTGGGAAGAGGAGAAGCGCGAATATCGGACGCCGATCATCGCCTTGACGGCCCATGCCTTCCAGGAACATCGCCAGAAAACCATGGACGCCGGGTGCACGGAATTTTTGGCCAAGCCGATCAAAAAGCAGGCTCTGATCAGCGTGATCGACATGTTCGCGGGACAGAGGGAGCCCTTGACCAGTAAGGCCCAGCCGGTCGTGGCCCAGGAAGAGGTGCCCAGCCCCTCGGAAATTCAGGTCCCTCTCGATTTTACCGTTGAACTCGATTCGCCGGTTCAGATCGATCCTGAGTTGGAGGATTTGCGGCCGCTTTTTCTGCGCACGGTGCGTGATTTCCAGACGCAGATCGCCGATGCCCTGGCCGCAGGTGATTTCCCAACGATTCAGCGTTGCGGGCATAGCCTCAAGGGGTTGGGCAGTACATACGCGGTCGATGAAATCAGTCAGTCCGGTCGGATCATCGAAACCGCGGCCCGGGGTCGTCAGGTCGCGGTCATCTCCGAAGCCTTCAACCATTTGGCCGTGTTCATGAACACCGGCGAGACACCAAAGATCCAAACCGCCGGCGGAGAGGACGCCCATGCGGCGGATGATTTGGAAACAACGGGCAGCCGGCGTTACACGGTTCATGTGTCTCAAGAAATGTCCGAGCTTATCCCCTTCCTCATGGATGCCATGCAGAAGGATCTGGAGTTGATGAAAAAAGCGCTGGAGCAGAAGGATTTCACCACGGTCAGGCGCTTTGGTCACAGCCATAAAGGTTTTGGCAGCACCTACGGTTTTGACTTCATCAGCAGCGTGGGGTTGCGTATCCAGCGCGCGGCCGAAGGTCGTGACGAGGCCCAGCTTGTCAAGCTGTTTGGCGCCCTGGAAACCTATCTGGACCGGGTTGACATCATTTACGAGGCCAAGCCGGAACTCGACGATCAGCCTATCGAGGAGCCCGTGCCCGGAGCTGTCGCCGTTGATGCCGTTCAGGATCGGGCGGATAACCTGCTCGTGGAGGTGGACGCGGAACTGTACGAGTTGGTACCACTGTTCATGGATACCATGAAGACCAATGTCGAGGAGATGGAGTCGGCCCTGGCGTCCAAGGATTACGATACCATTTGTCGGCATGGCCATAGCCAGAAAGGCCTGGGGAGCACCTATGGGTTCGATTATCTCGGCCATGTCGGCTTTAAGATAGAGACGGCCGCAATGCAAAAGGAAGACCGCGAAATCAGGGCTCTGCTTGATGAAATGATAGCGTATCTTGGCAAGGTTCAGATCGTTCAACGGGAAGGCTGATATGTATATTCAAGATGTGGAATCCGTGGTGGATAAGTATGTCAGGCGCATTCCTATTTCCGTGCTGTTGATCGACGATGAGTTTTTGATCGGCGAGGCAATGCGTATCAAACTGGCCAGCGAGCACGATATAACCTTTCATTACTGCAAAGAGCCCGACAAGGCATTGGAAAAGGCTTTTAGCGCCCAGCCCACGGTGATTATGCTTGATCTGGTCATGCCCGGGGTAAATGGCTTGACCATGGTTAAGTTCTTCAAAAGCAGCGAGGATTTTCGGGATGTGCCGTTGATCGTGCTCTCTGCCCGCGAGGAACCAGAGCTGAAGAAAAAAGCCATTGCGCTTGGGGCTAATGACTACATGATCAAGCTTCCGGACAAGACCGAGCTCGTGGCCCGTATCCGTTGCCATTCCGAGCGGTATATCTTCAAGCAGCAGCGGGACGAGGCCATCATGAAGTTACGCGCCATGCCCAATCAGGACACAGGGGAAATTTCTTCGCCCTATCTGGATTAGGGCGGTGTCTCCGGCACGGGATCAATGCCTTGTATTGATCCCGTTTTTTTTTGTTTTGTTTGTGTTTGTTGGGGATGGCTCATGGGCAAGACACGGCTGATTTCGATCAATCATATCTACCAACAAGCCACGAGTTTCGAGGCAGCCTGGGAGCAATCCCTGCCTGAATTGCAGGCGTTGCTCGGAGCCGAGGAATTTCGGCTTTTCAAGCGCGATTCCAAAAAATCCGAGCTTTTTATTCACGTGCCTGTCGCAGGTCGACCACAAGAGCTCCGTCTGCCTTTTTCCATGGCCAGCGTGGCGGGGTACACGGCTTTATCCTGTACACCTCTTGTTTTGAATTCCCTGGAAACCAACGTGTTGGAACAGGTGCATCCTGATTTGGCCTATGACCTGCGGTGCGACAGGGCTGTCGGACTCGAAGCCCGAAACATGATTTCCATGCCCATCCAGCATGGGAGTTCGCTCATGGGCGTGCTTCAGGTTTTGAATAAAAAACAGGGCGATTTTAGCCGGGAAGACGAGGCTTTTTGTCGTTTGATCGTCAGCTTCATGGGGCGTCGACTGCACGAGGACAGTAATCTCCCCAAGGGGCCGTATGAAAATTTGATTTTTCGCGATCTGCTTGCACGAGAGCAATTGGAGCAGGCGGAGAATTTGGCGGCGAAGCGTCAGCAGCCGCTGTCGTGGATATTGCGGTCCGAGTTCGGCCTTGATCCCGATGACATCGGTCGGTCATTGGAGCTTTACTACCAAACTCCTTTTGTCCGTTTCCAGGGCGCGCCTATTCCAGAGCAGTCTCTCAAGGGCATCAATCGTCAGTATTTGCTCAATAATCTTTGGCTTCCATTGCAAATTTCCGACGCATTGGTCGTGGTTTTGGTTCCCGATCCCCACGACATGGACAGAATCGAGGAAATACGGCGGGTTTTAAATGCCAAGGCCTATGAATTTCGAGTAGCGCTGCCGGAGGAAATCCGCGCCTTTCTTGGAGATTTTAGTTTGGTGCCCAAGGATGCCCAAAATGGCGAGGCAACTGGAGCCGGGCATCATGCCGCTTTTGCCGAGAATGATGACGCCGAGGAAAATTTTGACGACAATGACGACCTGGGCGATACCCTGGCGGATTTGGAGAATGCGGCCGAGGAAAATTTGGAGCTTTCCCGAATCGAGGATGAGGATATCTCGCTTGAAAGTCGTCAACTGGCCGTGCAGTTCGTGAACAAGATCATCATGCACGCGCATAAAATCGGAGCATCGGATATCCATATCGAGCCTTCCAGAATAGGCCGCCCCGGCGTGGTGCGCATGCGTGTGGATGGGAGCTGCGAGCGGGTTTTGAACGTGCCGGAAAGCGTCATCAAGCCCGTTGTGTCTCGCATCAAGATTATGTCCAATCTCAATATTTCCGAAAAGCGTCTGCCCCAGGATGGCAAGGCCCGGGTCCGATTCAAGGGGCGGGAACTGGAGCTGCGCGTGGCCACCCTGCCCACGGTGCATGGTGAAAGCGCGGTGTTGCGCTTGCTCAGTTCCGGGAAAGCGCTGCCTTTTGACAAG
>RZYB01000007.1 GCA_009930495.1 Deltaproteobacteria bacterium | reverse complement strand
TGCCGCTTTTGGATTCGCGCAAGCCCAAGGGATGCCAGATCGCGCTCAAGGCCCTGCGTTCCCGCGCCCTGACGCCCGGTTTGCGCGCGGGCATCACTCGCCTGGGGCGTCTGGTGGACACCTATGAATTCCCGGAAGCCAGGGCCCTGGCCGAGGAACTGTGCACGCGTTTGCAAAAGGACTGTTCGTGATGACGCATCTGTCTGGAAGTAGCATTTTGGCTGTCGATGACACCACATTGAATTTGGATATTCTGGTCGGCACCCTGGGGGAGCTTTACGACCTGTCCGTGGCCCTCGATGGAGAAACGGCCCTGGAAATGGCCGAACGCGAGCCCCCGGATCTGATCCTGCTGGACATCATGATGCCGGGATTGGACGGCTACGAGGTGCTGCGCCGCCTCAAGGCCTCGCCGCGCACGGCCGAGGTGCCGGTCATCATGCTTTCGGCCTTGTCGGAATTGGAGAGCAAATCCAAGGGGTTTCAGCTTGGCGCCGTGGACTATCTGACCAAGCCTTTCGAGCTGGAGGAGCTGTTGGCCCGGGTGAAGACGCATCTGACCCTGGCCCGGACCAGGGAAGAGCTGCGCCAGCACAATGATCTTCTGGAGCGGCGGGTCCGCGAGCGGACCCGCGAGGTCCTGCTGACCCAGCAGGCGACCATCGAGAGCATGGCCATCCTGGCCGAATTCCGCGATCCGGAGACCGGCGAGCACATCCACCGCGTCAAGGGGTACGTGGCCCTGCTGGCCCGCGAAATGGAGGACCATCCCGTGTATCGGGGGCTGCTCGACAAGAACTATATCGATTTATTGGTCAATTCCTGCCCGCTGCACGACATCGGCAAGGTCGGGGTGCCGGACCATATCCTGCTCAAACCGGGCAAGCTGACGGACGAGGAATTCGAGATCATGAAGCGCCACGCCGAATACGGTTTTGGCGCCATTGAAGCCGTGCAAAAGCGGCTTGGCGTGATGCCTTTTTTGCGCCTAGCCGCCAAAATCGCCCACACGCACCATGAAAAATGGGACGGCACCGGCTATCCGCGCGGTCTCAAGGGAGAGGAGATCCCCCTGTGCGGCCGGATCATGGCCCTGGCCGACGTCTATGACGCCCTGATCAGCCGCCGGGTCTACAAGCCGCCGTTTACTCATGGCCGGGCCGTGGAGATCATCATTGAGGGTCGGGGCGTTCATTTCGATCCGGATCTGACCGATATTTTTGCCGCCCATCACGAGGAATTCCGGCATATCGCCCTGGACAACGCCGAATCCGAGGAACAGCGGGAAGCCTTGGGGCGGTGAGAAAAAAACGGGTTGGAATCAGCAGAAGGTGGAAGACAGGCTCTTCCACCTTTTTTGGGGCGTCAGTTGGCGGACGAGGACGGCATGGGGCGGCCTCGGCGTTGATATTTGATGACCGCGTTGGTGTGCTCGTTCAGGGTCCGGCTGAAATGATGGGTGCCATCCTGGCGGGCCACGAAATAGAGGAATTCGTGCCGGTCCGGATGGGCGGCCGCGTCCAGGGCGGCCTTGCCCGGCGAGCAGATGGGCCCGGGGGGCAGACCGGGATGGACATAGGTGTTGTAACGGTTGGCGGCGTCGGTCAGGTGGAATTTTTTCAGGTTGCCGTCAAAGCTTGCGCCCAATCCATAGATGATGGTCGGATCACACTGGAGCAACATGCCCCGCTCCAGGCGGTTGGCGTAAACCCCGGCCACGGTACCGCGTTCGGCGGGCACGGCGGTTTCCTTTTCCACAAGGGAGGCCAGGATAACGGTGTCGTGCAGGATTTTTGGATCGCGTGCCTGGGGCAGATCGCGGACCGTGGCCGCGAAGCGGTCCAGCAGGGCCTGGAGAATGGGGTAGGGGTCCTGTTTGGGAATACGCGGAAAAAAATAGGTTTCCGGAAACAGGTAGCCCTCGGCGTCGGTGGCGTTGATGCCGTTCTTGCGCAAAAAATCCTGGTCGCGGCAGGCGGCCAGGAAGCGTTCGCTCGTGGTCAGTCCGGTGGCGTTCACGGCCTGGGCCACTTCGCGCATGGTCAGCCCCTCGGCGAACTGGAGACGGTGCAGCATGGGCTGGCCATGGGCCAGGACATCCAGAATCTGGCGTGGGCTCATGGCCGCCGACAATTCAAACTCGCCGGCCTGCAGGGTTTCCTTCGTGTAGCGCCCCCAAAGCCGAAAACCCTCGGCCCAGCGCACCAGCCCTTCCTGTTCCAGGCGCTTGGCAACGACCCGCGGGGATTCCCCGGATTCGATGGTAAAAACGCGGGTGCTGTTCGTCGTGGTGTCCAAGGGCGTTTCCAGAAAATAGCGGCCGGCCAGGAACAGTCCGCCCGCCGCGAGAATCATACATGCCACCAGGCTCAGTCCGAATATGATCAGCCGTCGTTTCATCGCTGTGCTCCCAAAAAAATCTCCAGAATGCAGACCGCGGCCATCTGGTCGAGCATGGCCGCCTGCTTGCGTTCGGGCACTCCGGCCTGGCGCAGCCGTTCGGCCGCCTCGAAGGACGTCAGGGCCTCATTGACCATGTGGATGGGCTGGGCCACGCGCCGGGCCAGACTGGCCTGGAAATTTTTCACCTGGCGCGTGGTCAGCGTTTCCTGGCCGTCCAGATCAAGGGGCAGGCCCAGAACGACCGCCTCGATGCCTTCCCGTTCGATGATGTCCAGCAGATCGGCGAAAAGGCGGTCCTTGGTGCTTTTGACCAGTGTTTTGAACGGAAAGGCCATCCCCCCTTGGGAGATGGCCAGTCCGATGCGTTTTTGCCCGTAGTCGATGCCCAGGAGTTTCATACGGTGATGGTCTGGACCGCGCCAGCGACCAAGGCTTTGTTCAGGCGTTTGATGAAGTCCTTGCGCCATGTCGGACCGTGCCCGATGGCTGCCAGAAATTCCAGGGTGTGCAACACCTCCCGGTTCACGTTCATTTCCAGCAGCGAACGGCTGATGCCGATCTTGCACGACGGGCAGCCGACCACGATGGGGTTTTCGACCGGATAGCCGGTCAGGTCCTTGCCCAGTTGTTCTTTTTTGCGGGCCCGCAGCCGGTTGTAAATCTTGGGGGAGGTCAGGGCGCCCAGGCCGGATTCGCCGCAACAAAAGGGCGAGATCGCGACCTTGGACCGGACCAGCTTGCCCAGCTCGTCGGCATAGATATCGGGCGCCTTGAGGGGCGCGACCCCTGTCCATTCGTGGTGGCAGGCAGCGTGGTACAGAAGCTGCTCGGGGCCCTGTCCGAAGCTGCTTTTGGTATTCTGGACGATGTACTGAACCACGTCGAAAAATTCGATCTGGCGTGTGTCCAGGGATTTCAGCCTGTATCCACTGATGCCCTCGCGGCAGGTGCCGCATGAGGTCAGCACGGCCTTGATGGTAAAGCCCGCGGCCTCGGCGTTGCGGATGGTCGCGTCCAGCAGCTTCTGGTTTTCCGCGCCGACGCGGTCGTACTGATCCTTGCAGCCCGAGGCCAGGAGCGGATAGCCGCAGCACAGATGGTTCGGCGGCAGCACCACGGTCACGCCCGCGTCCAGGAGCAGACGCACGGCGGCCACGCCGATGGAGCGGTAGAACAGACTCGCGCCGCATCCCGGAAAGTAGAGCACGGCCCGTTTGTGGGGCATGCCGTCCTGGGTGATGATGTTGCCCTTGCTCAAATTCAAGGATTGCTTGAGATTTTTGAACTGGGTTGTCGGCCCCTTGCCATGGAGCAGCGGATTGTCCAGGTGATCGCGCCAGGATTTTGGCAGCAGGGTCACGGTTCGATTGCCCAGTTCCTGGCCCAGACCAGCCAGCTTGGCCACCTTGGGCAGCATGGTTTGCGGGTCCTGGCTGAGGAGGTTCAAAACGCGGTTTTTGAACGGGTGTCCGCCCGCGCCTTTTTCCTCCAGATAGGCCCGCATCTGCAGGGTCACGTCCTGGGTCCTGATTTTGACCGGACAAATGGCGAAGCATTTGCCGCAGGCCGTGCAGTGGTCCAGGATTTTTTGCAGCTCACCAAGCAGGCGCGGATCGGGCTCGCCGTTTTGCAGCTGGGAATAGTAGAGGGCCTCCACCAATGCGCCCAGCGTGATGTTTTTGTTGCGCGGGTGAAAGAGCAGGCCTTTTTGGGGCAGGTACATGGGGCAGACCTGCTTGCACTTGCCGCAGCGGGTACAGGTCTGGACGTTCAAAAGCAGGTTGATCAGGTTTTCCTTGCCCGGCAGCGCGGTCTTGTTGATGTCCTTGATCAGCCGGTTGAAGGAGAAGGTGTAGGGCACAACGACCAGATCGCGCTGGGTCAGTTTGCCCGGGTTGAAGATGTTGTTGGGATCGACCTTTTTTTTGTAGCCGCGCAGAGCCGCGATTTTTTCCTCGGCCAGAAAGCCGATCTTGGTGATGCCGATGCCGTGTTCGCCGGAAACCTGGCCCTTGAGTTCAAGGACCTTGTGGAAGAGTTTGCCCACGGCCTCCTCGGCCAGGGCGAGCATGCGGGCGTCGTTGGAGTTGACCGGCAGGTTGACGTGGCAGTTGCCGTCGCCAGCGTGCATGTGATTGGCGATGACCACGCGCGTGTTCTGCATGTGTTCGAAAATCTTGGACAGTTCCTCGTGCAGTTTGGGGTACTTGCCCTTGAGATGCTGGAAAAAGAAGGACGTCTGGAGTTCCAATTCCTGTTCGGGCAGTTCGTTCTTGCTGGTCTTGCCCCGGATGATGGCCGTGGCCACGTCCATTTCCATGCGGATGAATGCGTCGTCGACCTCGATGCCATCCAGGGCCTGAACCTGTTGCAGGGCCTCGCGGTAGGCGATGGCCAGATAGTACAGGTTCTGTTCCTCCAGGAAGTCCGAGAATTCCGGGATGACATCGGTGGGGATGACGATGTCCTCGTTGAGCTTGAATCCGCTGGTGCGCTTGGAAATGGCCGAAAGCTGGTGACGGTCGTGCCAGAACACCTCGGCCTCGCGGGCGTCGCTGGCCACGAAGCTGTCGACGTTGTCAAAGGCCGCGCAGATTTCGACGATGCCGCGCGTGGCCTCTGCCAGGGCCGTTTCATCCGTGGAGTCGAGCTGGATGATCAGGACCGAGATGGGAATGCCGTCGAATTTTTCGGATTTTTTGGCGTAATCAATGGCCTGGACATATTTGATGTTGAATTCTTCCAGGGCCGAGAGTTTGACCAGATCGCCCTGGGTGCGGATTTCGTCGCGCAGGGCGATGATGCTTTTGATCACATACATGGCGTTGCGCATGGAATTTCCATAGAACTCCAGGCACATGACCCGCGAGAGGGGCAGGATGGGATGCAGGGTGAACGTGGCTTCGGTGATGATTCCGTCCACGCCTTCCTTCTGTACGCCGGGCAGACCGCCCAGGTATTTGTTGGTCACGTCCTTGCCCAGGGCCGCGCCCCGGATTTCGTCGCCCTTGAGGGCGATGGTTTCCTTGCGGCCGCCGAATTCATCCACAATTTCAAAGACCGCCGTTTCCTCGGGCATGATCTTGTGCCGGGGGTGATTGACGCGCCGGACCTGGATGACCTCGCCCGTGGGCAGAACCATTTTGTAGGCAAAAAGATTGTCCAGCGTTGTGCCGTATTCAAAGGCAAAGGGACCGCCGGCGTTTTCCGAGACATTGCCGCCGATGGACGAGGCCGCCTTGGAGGCCGGGTCCACGGTCAAAAGCAGCCCCTTGGCGGCGGCGGCCTGGATGGCGTTCAGGGTGATGACACCGGATTGCAGGCTGATGGTCTGGGTCTCGAGATCGATGTCGATGATCTCCTTGAGCCGGCTCAGGCTCAGGATGACCGTGCGCGGCTTGGCCGGCACCGCGCCGCCGGTCAGGCCGGAGCCGCCGCCACGCGGCACGATGGGAAAGCCCATTTCGTTGGCCAGACGGATCACGCCCTGAATTTGGGCCGTGTTTTCCGGAAATACGACCAGAGCCGGCAGCTCCATGCGCAGGTCCGTGGCGTCCGTGGAACACTCAATAAGGTTGTTGGCGGTGGAGACGATTTGCTCCCTGTCCATGATGGCCGACAAGCGCCCGATGAGCGTGGTCTTGAATTTTTGGTCCGCTTCGAAACTTTGCCAGAAGCGGTCCAGACAGCCGGACAGTTCACGGTAATATTCCGGCGACAGGGCCGCGCGTTCGGCCTGGAGCCGGGCGGCCACGCTCTGGCGCACGTCCTTGGCCGGAATGAACGGGTTGTAGCGGATGATGAACAGTTCCTCGGCCAGACCCAACGCCAGCTGCTGGAGATATTCCGGCCAGGTCTGGAACTCTTCCAGGGGCAGACCCAGGACGCGTTTGACCAGGCGTTCGGGAGCAAGGGAGATATGTGGTCCTTTTTGGGGCATGATGACACCATTATGAATAATGCCGGAGAGAACGGCAGTTGCGGTTTGTCCGGCGCGGCGAAAGGCGCGCGTCTGGGGAGAAAACGGAAAGGGGAAATTTCTAAACGCTCGATTCTGGCTTGGCAAGGCGCAAAAACCGTTCCGCCCGGCCAGCCGGGCGGAACGGGAATGATCACCGGAGACTGACCTCGCATTCCAGGCTGCGGGCATACAGGTGTCGCGGATCGGTGAAGCTGGACAGGACGCGGGCGTGTTCGTCCACGGCGAAGAGCACCGCCGCGAGGTGTGGGTCGGGGGCGGGGAGAAGGGCCGCGACGCCGGAGAACAGGCTTTGCATCAGGGTTTCCCGTGGGGACAGTTCCCGGCGGAGTTCCTTGGTCGCGGCGGATTTCAGCCCGGCCAGATCGCTGGCCACGAGAATGGCCTCGTCCAGGCCGCCCAGTTGGTCCACGAGCTTGCGGCCAAGGGCCTCGCGGCCGCTGAAAACCCGGCCCCCGGCCGAATCCTCGACCTTGTCGATCGGAATGCGTCGGCCCTGGGCAACCCGGTCGAGAAAGGTGTCGTAGCCGAAGCGCAGCAGATGCCCGATGGCGGCCTCGGTCTTGCCGGCCAGCGGGCGCAGGGGGTGGCCGAGGTCGGCCAGCGTGGTGGTGCCGACGCCGTCGGTGGTCACGCCCCATTCGAGGGCGGTGTTTTCGAAGGTCGGAAACGCGGCGAAAATGCCGATGGAACCGGTCAGAGTGGTCGGTTCGGCCACGATGCGGTTGGCGGCCGAGGCGATCCAATACGCGCCGGAGGCGGCCAGACTGCCCATGGACACGACCACGGGCTTGCCCGCGTCCTGGGTGCGGATGATTTCACGGTGGATTTCCTCGGACGCAGTGGCGCTGCCGCCGGGGCTGTCGATGCGCAGCACCACGGCCACGATGGCGGGGTCCTCGCGGGCCTGTTCAAAAAGATCGGCCATGGTTTCGCTGCCGATCCTGCTCGCGGGCTGCTGTCCGGGCATGATGGCTCCCCGGGCGCGGATGATGGCGATGACTTCCTCGTCCCGGACCGGTGATCCCGGATTGGCCCGCAGATAGTCGCGCCAGCCGATTTGGCGCGGATCGTCGGGCGGGTTGCCCAGTTTTTCGGTCACATGGCGTCGGAATTGATCCGGAGCCTGGATCAGATCGACCAGCTTGGCGCTCACGGCCAGCTTGGCCGCGTTGCCGGACATTGCGGCCAGGGCCGTGTCGATGGTTTCCACGTACCGACTCGGGCTGTCGGGGGGAAGGTGGCGGTTGGCGGCGATTTCGGCCTGATAGGTTGCCCACAGCTCGTCCAGCCAGACCCGGTTCATGGACTTGGCTTCCTCGGACATGGAATCCCGGGTGAAGGGTTCGACGGCGCTTTTGTAGTCGCCGACGCGAAAGACATGAAAGTTGACCCTGGCCTTGTCCAGCAATCCCTTGAAAAAGGTCGGGTACGTGCCAAAACCGGTCAGGGCCACGCCGCCCAGGGACGTGACGGAAATCTGATCCGCGTTGGAGGCCAACAGGTACTGACCCTGGGTGTATGTCGTGGCGTGGCTGAACACGGGCTTGCCGCGTTCCTTGAAGGTTTTGATGGCCTTGCCGATGGTCAGCAGCTTGGTCGTGTCGCAGCCCTTCAGGTTCTCGGGCTCGATGAGCATGGCCTGAATGTTTGGATCGTCGGCGGCCCTGGTCACGGCGTCCACGATGTCCTGGACGCGGCTCTCCCCGGTCAGACCGTTTTCGGGGTCCATCTCGCGCAGCAGGGCCTCGGCTGGATCGGGTGGCTGGATCTCCTCGACCAGAACGCCCGAGGGATCGAGCACGAGAACCGAATTGGGTTCCAGGTCGGCGCGTGGCCGCACGAAAATGGCCACCACGATGACGGTCAGAAGAACAAGAAAAAGCGTGTTCAGCACGGCCCGGCGCAGCCAGTCCACGATTTTCCACAGACTGGACAGCAACGCGCCAATATCGGTCAAAATACGCATGGTGTTTACTCCTGTTGTCTGTGCAGGGCCGTCTGCCCGTAGGCGGCCTGTCCGAGGGAGATACAGGCGTCATTGGGTGGCAGATGGCGATGGGTCAACGGCACGAGTCCCATGGCGCGCAGACGGCGGGGCAACTCCGTGGTCAGGGTCAGATTGTGCATGACCCCGCCGCTCAAGCCCACGCGGGAACAGCCCGTTTGTCCGGCCAGGGTGGCGCAGAGCGCGGTCAGGCCATCGAGGAGGCCAAGGTGGAAGCGGCGGCTGATACGTCCGACGGATTCCCCGGCCCGCCAGTCGGCATGGACTTGCGCGAAAAGAGTGGCGGTGTCCACCTCGAGCAAACTTTCGCGACTCACGATGGGGCAGGCATAGGCGCGATTTTCGGCCATGTCCTGGCTGGATTCCAAAATGATGGCCGCCTGTCCCTCGTAGGATATTTCCGGACACAATCCGAGCATGCCGGCCACGGCGTCGAACAGCCGGCCGCAACTCGAGGACAGCGGGCTGTTGAGGCCCTTGTCGAGCATCTGGCCGACAATGTTGTCCGCATTCCCGAAGCGTTCCAGCCAGGGCCAGGGTTTGTCGCCCGGAGCGACGATGCCCAGGGCATGCAGAAACGCCCTGGCCATGCGCCAGGGCTGCCGGGCCGCGCTGTCGCCGCCGGGCAGGCGGACCTGGGAAAACCGGGCCAGACGGCGCTGCTCCAATGTCGTCGTGTCCACGAAAAGGCCCTCGCCGCCCCAGATAGTGCCGTCGTCGCCCAGGCCGGTGCCGTCCAGGGCCAGCCCCAGGGCCGGGCCCTGATGGCGGTTTTCGGCCAGCACGGCATGGATGTGGGCGAAATGATGCTGCAGGGGCAGACAGGGCAGGCCGGCTTCGCGGGCAAAGCCGGTGCTCATGTAGTCCGGATGCAGGTCGTGGACCACCGCCTGGGGCCGGACTTGTAGAATGTCGGCCAGATGGGCCGCGATCTCGCGGAAAAAGGTGAAGGTGTCCAGGTTTTCCAGATCCCCGATATGTTGGGAAACAAAGGCCTGTCGGCCCTTGGTCAGACACAGGGTGTTCTTGAGCAGCGGCCCCACGCCCAAAACCGTGGGGCCGTCCGTGGCCAAGTCGATGGGCGAGGGCGTGAAGCCGCGCGCCCGGCGGATGAACTGGGGCGCCGCGTCCGTCCAGCGCAGCACCGAATCGTCGCAGCGGATGAGGATGTCGCGGTCATGGAGCAGGAAAAAGTCCGCGATACCGGCCAGACGGGCCAGGGCCTCGCGGTTGCCCAGGCAGATGGGGTCGGCGCTGATATTCCCGGAAGTCATGACCAGGGCGGCGGGCGGGGCCGGAGAGGCGTCATTGAGCAGGGCGAAGAGCACGTGATGAAGCGGGGTGTAGGGCAGCATCAGGCCCAGATACGCGGTGTCCGGGGACAGTCCCGGCGCCAGCCCTCGGTCCGGTGCGGCCGGAAGCAGCACGATGGGGCGCTCCGGGCCCGAAAGCAGCCGCGCCTCGTCCTCGGTGATCCGGGTCAGGCATCGGGCCGCGTCCAGGTCGCGGACCATGATTGCCAGAGGTTTGTCCTTGCGGTTCTTGCGCTGGCGCAAGGCGGCCACGGCCTCGGCGTTACGGGCGTCGCAGACCAGATGGAATCCGCCCAGGCCCTTCATGGCCAGAATGCGGCCCTCAAGCAGGAGTCTGGCCGTTTGGGCCAGGGCCGCGTCCTTTTCGGCCAGCCGCGTTCCCTGGCGGTCCGTCAGCCAGACCTGGGGGCCGCAGACCGGGCAGGCATTGGGCTGGGCGTGAAAACGCCGATCCAGGGGATCCGTGTACTCGGTCCGACAGTCGGGGCACATGGGAAAACAGGCCATGGACGTTGTCGCCCGGTCGTAGGGGATGGACCGGGTGATGGTGTAGCGCGGGCCGCAGTTGGTGCAGTTGGTGAACGGGTAATGATGGCGGCGGCCACCCGGTTCCAGGGTGTCGCGCAGGCAGTCGGCGCAGGTGGCCACGTCCGGGCTGATCAGCACCTGATGGCCGGCGCCGCCCGTGCTTTTTTTGATGCGAAATCCGGCTTCGCCGGCCACGGGCGCGATCTCCTGGCGTTTCCAGTCCGCGATGCGGGCTAGCGGGGGCAGGTTGGCCGCGAACAGATCCTCGAAGGCGGCCAATTGTCCGGCCTCGCCCTGCACCTCGATGACCACGCCCTCGGACGTGTTGCCGACATGGCCGCTAACGGCCGCGCCAAGGGCGGATTTATAGACAAACGGACGGAATCCAACGCCTTGGACGCCGCCTGTGATGATCCATTTCCAGCGTTTCATGTTCACTCTTTCGCGGTTGCGGTGATGATGCGTGGCGGCACGGGAACGCGCCGCGCCGTCCTGCTGTAGCCGCTGCGGGGATCGGCCGCAATGTTGACCTTAGCTGGAGCTGTTCGTATGACACGCCATCCTTGGAACCTTATTCGCGTTTCGGCGGGAGAGGCATGAACAAAGACACGGCGTACTACGAACGGCTGCGGGACGTGCTCACCAGCGGACCGGGTCTGGCCCGGATACTCGATCGTTCACGGATTGTGATCGTCGCGGTCGATGCGGACCGGCGCATGGTCTACGGGACCAAAAGCGCCCTGGATCTGGCAGGCGTCACGGATATGAACGCGCTTCTCGGCCGTGCTCCGGGGGATTTTTTCCGCTGCGTCAACGCCGAAGCCGCAGGCTGCGGCAATGGTCCGAACTGCTGCGAATGCGGTGTCTTGCTCGGCATCAGGGCCGGTCTGGCCGGAAAGGAGTCCGAGGAGTCCTGCTCTCTGACCTTCCAGGTCGGCAATCGCCTGGAAGTCCGCGATTTTCGCGTGCAGGCCCTGCCGTTTGTCCTTGAGGGTCAGCCGTATGTGGTTCTCCTGTTCGAGGATGTCGGGCACGAAAAACGGCGCCGCGCCCTGGAGCGGGTCTTTTTGCACGACATTTTGAACAGCGTTGGCGCCATCAAGGGAATTTTGACGTTTCTGAAAAGCGATCTGTCGGGCGAGCACCAGGAATTGATCAGCTCCGTGTTGCCGCATTTCGATATCTGCGTCGACGAAATCGCGGCCCAGAAAAAACTTCTGGCGGCCGAGACCGATGACCTGGTTCTGTCGTGCGAGCGGTTTTCCGTGTCGGAATTGTTGCGGGGGCTGGTGCATGTCTATCGGCAGCACGCCCTGGGCAGTGATCGGACCATCGAGCTCGATTCGCGCTGCGGCGATGCCGAGATGCTTGGCGATCGGGTCGTCGTGCACCGAATCTGCATGAATCTGCTTAAAAACGCCCTGGAGGCCACGCACCCGGGCCAGACCGTGCGCCTGGAAGCAGTTCGGGACGGCAATGATTTTCATATTTCCGTGCACAACCCCGGTCGCATGCCCGACGAGGTCCAGCATCAGCTTTTCCACCGTTCCTTTTCGACCAAGGGTCAGGGACGGGGTCTGGGCACCTACAGCGTGCAATTGCTGTGCGCCAATTATCTGGGCGGCCGGGTCTGGTTTGAATCGACCGAGACGGACGGCACCACTTTTCATGTCGTTATTCCCAGCGGCTGCTCACCCCGACCCCAGGCCTGAGCCAAAGCCTTCGGCCCGCGGCGGCCATGTCCCTTCGTTGCCTTGTTTTCAGACTTCTTTTTGTCCTTGGAGTGGCATTTCGGCCTTGGCCATGGACATAATGCCGTCCCACGCATCGTTTCGACGTTATCGCCGGGGCGGGCGTGCCGGAGGTGTCGGCCGTGTCGTTTATTGGATGATCGCGTGCGATGGCATGGTCAGACCGAGCGCGTTCTGGCCATCCACAACCGCTTGATAAAGCTGCGTGTCAAGGTCCAGGGGCGGAAGGACTCCGGCTTGAGCTGGTCTGGCAGGACAAAGCCGCTGGCGTCAAAGGCCGAGGGGGCGAGCGCGGGAAAGCGCAATGCGTCCGGATTCGCGCCGGGGAGCGCGTCGCGGACGCATTGCGCCCAGATGGGCAGCTCCCTGGCCGTCAGGCCCAAGGTCATGCCGGCGGCCGCGTCCAGGGCCACGGCCGAGACGCTCGCGCCCAGAAAATGGAGCCGAAAGCCGTCGCCGGCGATGGGGCCGGTACGGTGCATGGCCTCGACTCCGTCCAGAACGCTGACCGTTGGCGGCAGAACCGCTCCCAGTCCGCAAATCAGGGACGTGAATTCGTGCTCCCGGTCGCCGTGGCGGGCGTGGAGCCAGGCCTTGCGCACGCCGCTGACGCAGCCGAACAGGTTTTTGACCGCGCCGGTCAGACGCATCTGGGAATGGGCCTTGAATTTGCCCAAGTTCACGATCAGATCCGCGTCCAGGGCATGGGCGGAAATCCGTACCATAAAACCGTTGCTTGACCGGGGCACGCTCCGGTCAAGGGTGATGATGGGGATATCCAGGCCGCGCAACGCCCTGGTCAGGCCCGAAACCCGGGCTACGGCCTGGGCCGTGCCAAAAGCCGGTGAATCTCCGATGATGACGCGGGCGCCCAGGTCGCGGCAGTGGCGGGCGGCCGTGGCGATGATCAGGGGATGGGTGCAGGACAGGCGGGCGTTGCGCGGCGAGACGAAATTGGGTTTGAGCAGGATCGAGCGGCCATGAATATCCGGCAGGACACGATCGAGAAGGTCGGGCAGACGCGCCGCCGCGTCGCTGTACGAGGCCGGCCGGTCCAGAAAAACATCAAGCACGCATGACCTTGCCCAGGGCCTTGGAGATGATGCGGGCATGGCTTTTTTCCTGCTCGGCCAGGGTCAGGTAGGTTTGCCCGGCCGCCGCCAGCCGGTCGCGGTTGGCCAGCCCCCGGTACAGATCATAGCTGTAGTATTCGATTTCGCAGGCCAGCTCCAGCATGCGCAGCATGCGGTCCTGGGGATCCGTGCCCAGACGGGCCATCCAGGCGGAAATGGGCTTGCCGCCCTCCATGATGCGTCCGTCCAGACGCTCGAACATTTCCTCGAAACCGTCCTCGGTGGGTGCCGTGGCGTGCTGACGCCAGTATTCGAAAATGCTCCGGGCGTGGCGCTCCTCCTGCTCGATCAGGTCCTCGGCCATGGCTCCCAATTCCGTGCCGGCGTACTCCTGGGACAGGGAGCGGTAAAACAGGCAGGCTCCTTTTTCCATGTTCATGGCCCGGAACAAGGTTTGCGCCAGGGGCATGTCCCGGGGGAAGAGTTCCAGGTGCGGGATGTCCTTGAGGTCCTTGCCCTGCCAACCCGTGATGCCGCCGACCAGGTTGTAAATGTGTCCCCGCCTGGGGCCGGCGTCCTTGACCAGGGTCGCGGCCACGGCGGAGCGTCCGCCGGTGCGGCAATAAAGCACCAGATGCGCCGTGGGGTCGAGTTCGTCCAGGCGGTCCTCGATTTCCGGCAGGGGAACGAGCAAGGCGCCTGGAATATGGGTTTCGTCGTATTCGCGCGGCTGGCGCACGTCGACGAGCTGATAATCGCGTTCCCTGGTTTTCGTCCGGAATTCTTCCAATTCGTCCGGGTAGATGTCGATGACATTTCTGCTCATGGCAACCTCGCGTGTACCGTGGTGCGGATTGGGCAGTGTCTACGGGAAAGAAGCAGACAAATCCAGGCTTGCGACCCACACAAAAAAAACGTGACCGGGGCCGGTCGGCGAGGTCAGAGCACCCCGCTCACGGCTTCGGCGACCTGATCCAGGCGGGGCAGAAGCTGGAAGCCCGAGGCGGCCATGGCCCGGAGCTTGGCCTCGACGCCGCCGGAACCCTTTTCAAGAATGGCTCCGGCATGTCCCAGACGTTTGCCCGGAGGCGCGGTCTGACCGGCGATGAAGCCAAGGACCGGGAGTTCAAATCCGCTGGATTTGATGTATTCGCCCAGTTCCTCCTCGGCCGTGCCGCCGATTTCACCCAGGATGACCACGGCCTTGGTGCGCGGATCATGGCGGACGAGACGGCACAGGTCGGTGAAACCGGTGCCGATGAATGGGTCGCCGCCGATGCCGACGCACACGGATTGCCCGATGCCGGCCCGGGTCAGCTGGTCCACGCATTCGTAGGTCAGGGTGCCGCTGCGGGAAAAGACCGCCACCGGGCCGGGCAGGAAGATATCGCCGGGCATGATGCCGATCTTGGTTTGGCCGGGAATGATCAGCCCTGGACAGTTGGGGCCAATGACCCTGGTCCGGTGGGCGCGCAGACGATCCAGGGCACGGAGCATGTTCTGCTGCGGGATGCCGTCGGTGATGCAAACCACCCAGTCGATACCGGCGGCGGCCGCTTCCAGGACCGCGTCCGGAGCCAGGGCTCCGGGCACGAAAACGATCGAGGCATCGATGCGCATGGCCCGCGCCGCCTCGCGCACGGTGTCGAAGACCGGCACGCCAAGAACCTCGGTGCCGCCCTTGCCCGGCGTGACGCCGGCCACGATCCGGGTGCCGTAGTCCCGCATCAGTTGGCAGTGCAACCGGCCCTGCTTTCCGGTCAGGCCCTGGACCAACACTCGGCAGTCCTCGGGCAGGGGAAAGGCGGCGCGCGCGGGGCGGGAGCGGACCGGTTTGGCCTGGGGCGAGGGCACGCGGACGCGGGCATGATGCCGGGTCGGGACATTGTCTCCGATCTGGGCGGCCAAAACGGTCAGGGCCTCGCCCAGACTCGGACGGATATGCAGCCCGTCGAGCCGGGCCGCGCGCAGCAGTTCCAGGCCACGGTCGGCGCTGTTGCCGGCGAACCGGACCACCACGGGCTTGCGCGGCGGCGTGCCGTCAAGGGCGGCGAGCATGGCGGTCGCGACCTTTGCGCACGAGAGGATGCCTCCGAAGATGTTGATGAAAATAGCGCGGACCCGGGGCGTGTCGAACAGGATGTCGAAGGCCGTGCGCATGGCGGCCTCGTCGGCGCCGCCGCCCAGATCCAGAAAATTGGCGGCTTCCAGGCCTTCATGGTTCAGGACGTCCATGGTGGCCATGGCCAGTCCGGCGCCGTTGACCATCAACCCCACGAAGCCGTCCAATTCATGGTAGCTCAGACCGGCCGCCCTGGACCGGATTTCCTCCGGGCTCAGGTGGGCGGGCTCGAAAAAACGGTTCAGACTGGGGTCGATACCGACGTGGTGGTCGTCGATCTCGACCTTGCCATCGAGCACGAGAAATTCGCCGGCAACGGTCACGACCAGGGGATTGATCTCGGCCAGGAGCAGGCGGTGCCGGACTCCCAGGTCGAACAGGTTCCGGGCCAGGGCGCCGAAAGGCTTGGCCAGGGCGGGCGGCAGCTCCAGATGGTAGAAGAGATTGCGGATCTGGTAGGCGGCCAGGCCCTGGTCCGGATGGACCTGTTCGGACAGGAGGTTATCCTCGGACTGGTCCTCGATATTCACGCCGCCGGCGCGACCGGCCGTGACGCTCAGGCAGGCCCGGGCTCGGTTCAGACTGACCGACAGATACAATTCCCGGCTGTACCCGGCCTTGGGTTCGATCCGTGCCAAGCGGACCGCTTCGTTTTTGATCCGCAGCTTGAAAAGGCGGGCGAGTTCGCGGCTGGCCTCGTCCAGACTGGCGACGATGGCGATGCCGCCGGCCTTGCCCCGACCGCCGCTCAGGACTTGGGACTTGAGCACCCAGGGCAGTGGGAAGGGCGCCTCTGGCTCTTGACCCGGGCCAATCAGGACGCCGTCTGGAACGGGGAGTCCGGCTTCCTGGAAGAGGCGTTTGCTGTTGTGTTCATTGAGTTTCATGTCCGTACTCCATGTCCGCGGTTGTCAAACCCCATCCCTTGGACTATCAACGCCGGTGGCCGTGGCGTTGCTCGTGGCGTCCATTGCCTTGTCCGTTTCAGGCGCGCCGTGCCGGGCATTCATCAGGGTCTGGAAATACCGTCAGTGCATACCCGTCTTGAAGTGAAAATCAAGGAAAATTACAATTTGTTTCCTCTTACGTTTGTATAATTCAAAAACTATGCTCTTTCAGAGAAGATCGTTCATTTTTTACATTGCCGTCTGGCTGCTGACGACATGGGCTTCCGGGGCCCGGGCCGACGGCTTTGCCATGCTGACCGACATGGGCGTGGACAACCGCGACGGATCCGCGTCCATCGGGTTCAATATCTCCTTTGACGACGAGGCGCCGCTTCTCGATGCGCTGCAGAGCGGGGGGGAGTTCGAGGTCAGTTGCGAGGCCGAGCTGTACCGCCATCGGCCCGCATTATGGAACGTGTCCATGGGCAAGGCCGTGTATTCCTGCCGTGTGGCCGGGAATCCCATGGCCAGGGAATGCGTGGTCCGCGACGAGCGCGGCAGGCACACGTTCGCGTTCGACACCGTCCGCGACGACCTGAACCACTTTTGGACCGGCCTGTCCCTGCCCCTGGCCCCATGGGAACGTATCGAGCGGAATAATCTGTATCTGGTGCGGATGACCTTCAAAATCCTGCGCACGAACATGTCCCAGTGGGTGAGCACGCCGCTTTTTTTCGTGAATTGGGATTTGGTTCCCGAAACCGTGTATGAAGTGACTTTCGAATACTGATCGAGGCCACGTCATGGACAAGCCTTCCCGACCAATTCCCGTGCACCTGCGGTCCGTCAAGGAACGCCAGAAGAGGCAGCGGGAGATCTGGCTGGCCGTGACGGGCATTGTGCTCATCATTTTTTCGACCTGGATCGAGCTCCATCTCCTGGGCCTGAATTCCTACCTTTTTTTTGCCCTCTTCAATCTCAATCTGATTCTGCTGCTCCTGGTTCTGTTCCTGGTCCTGCGCAACGTCATCAAGCTCATCCTGGAGCGACGACGCCGCGTGCTGGGGTCTGGCCTGCGGGCCAAGCTGGTGGTGGTTTTCGTCACCTTATCCCTGGTCCCGACCCTGATCATGTTTCTCATTTCCCTCTGGTTCGTGCAGACCTCCGTGGACTACTGGTTTCAGGCCCAGGTCGAGACGTCCATGGAACAGGCCCTGAGCGTGGGCCAGGATTTTTACGCCGCCACCGAGGAGGCCCTGGAGATGCGCACCCGGGCCGTGGTCCGTCAGCTGCGCGACCAGCGCCTGCTGCCCGCCGCCACGGGGTTGGAAGCGGCGTTGAATCGAAAACGGCCGGAATTCGGCCTGACCTTGCTCGGTACCCTGAACAACTCCCGCGATATCGCCACCTGGCAGGCCGAGGCCGGGTGGACCGACGTCTGGCCCCGTGTGCGCACGGTCATTCCCTGGGCCGAGTTGAACGAGACCGCCAGCTATTGGGCCACTCTCTGGGCCGGGGACAACGAGGATCTGGTCGTGGGCGTGCTGCGCTTGCACGAAGGCGGATATTTCGTGGCCGGCGCCTCGGTCGGTCGCGGAATCATGGCCAAGCTCGATCAGGTGGCGCGGGGCGTGGGTGAATACAAACAGCTGCGCACGCTCAAATATCCCGTCAAAATGACCCTCTACATGGTCCTGGGTCTGATCACCCTGCTGATTCTGCTTGGCGCGACCTGGTTCGGGTTTCGGCTGGCCCGGGAAATCAGCGCTCCGGTCCAGGCCCTGGCCGCCGCCACCCAGCGCATCGCCAAGGGCGATCTTTCCGTGCGCCTGAGTGATGACTCCCAGGACGAACTGGGCCTTTTGGTGCGTTCCTTCAACAGCATGGCCGCGGATCTGGAACAGAGCCAGGACCACCTGACCCAGGCCAATCGCCGGCTGGAGGCCCAGTACCTGGTACTGGAGGCCAAAAATCACTATGTCCAGGCCATTTTGGAAAATATCACGGCCGGGGTGATTTCCCTGGACAAGGCGGGACGCATCACGACCATGAACCGCGCCGCCGAGGCCATCATCGGGGTCGAGGCCCGGCAATTGCTGGGGCAGTCGGCGCTGGAAATTCTGGGCCCGAATCATCGGGTCATGGTCGAGGAAGTGGCCAATCTGCTCCAAGGCAGCCCGGGCTCCCACTGGCAGCGGCGCATGGACCTGGAAGTCAACGGCGAGGTCCAGAAACTGTTGGTCAACGCCGTGGCCCTGATGGACAGCGAGGGCGGCTCCAGCGGCATGGTCGCGGTCTTTGAAAACATCACCGAGCTGGAAAAAATGCAGCGCCTGGATGCCTGGAAGGAAGTCGCCCGGCGCATCGCGCACGAAATCAAGAATCCACTCACGCCCATCAAGCTTTCCGCCGAGCGCTTGCAGCGCAAGTTTGGCGCGGCCGCGGCCGATCCGGTCTTCGGGCAGTGCACCGAGCTGATCATCCGTCAGGTGGAGCATCTCCAAAACATGGTCCGCGAGTTCTCGGCCTTTGCCAAGTTGCCGGAAGTGACGCTTGTTCCCTGCGCTCTGGAGTCCATCCTGCGCGAGGCCATGGCCGTTTTTTCGGGCAGCCACACGCATATCCAGTGGGTGGCGCGGTGCGACTCCGTGCCCCTGGTCATGCTGGACCGCGAAGCCATGAAGCGGGTGTTCCTGAATCTTTTTCTCAACGCGGCCGAGGTGCTGGTCGACCGGGAGGACGGCCGGGTCGAGGCCGCGCTGTATGCCCGGACCCGAAAGGGCCGGGTCTTCGTGGAAATTCGCGACAACGGGCCGGGTATCAAGCCCGAGGAACAGGCCCGCATGTTCGAGCCCTATTATTCCACCAAGCGCGGTGGCACCGGCCTGGGCCTGAGCATCGTCAAATCCATTGTCACCGACCATCACGGCCATATCCGGGTCAAATCCAACGAACCTTCCGGCACTGTTTTCGTCATTGAGTTGCCGGCGGTTCGCAGCGAGGTGTGAATGCTTTCCAACGCGTCCATCCTGATCATCGACGACGAGGACGACATCCGTTTTTCCCTGCGCGGCATTTTCGAGGACGAGGGCTGCACCGTGGCCGAGGCCGCGTCCGGGGCCGAGGGACTGACCCTGGCCCAGGACGGAAATCACGACATTATTTTTCTCGATATCTGGATGCCGGGCGTGGACGGGATGGCCGTGCTGTCCACCCTCAAGGAGCGAGGCGTGGACACGCCGGTGATCATGATTTCCGGGCATGGCAACATCGAAACCGCCGTGACCGCGCTCAAGACCGGGGCTTTCGACTTCATTGAAAAACCGCTTTCCCTGGACAATGTGCTTGTCGTCGCCGAACGGGCGTATGAATTGTCCAACCTGAAGCGGGAGAACCGCGCCCTGCGCTCGCGCATTGACAGCGAGCCCCTGCCCAGGATTTCGGGCGCTTCGGCGCGGATCACGCGTCTGCGCGAGTTGATCCAGCAAGTCGGCCCCACCGACGCCTGGGTTCTCATCACCGGTGAAAACGGCACGGGCAAGGAAATCGCCGCCCGGACCATCCACCAGGCCAGCCGTCGGGCCGATCGGGAAATGATCTGCGTCAACTGCGCGGCCATTCCCGAGGAGTTGATCGAATCGGAACTGTTTGGCCACGAAAAGGGCGCCTTCACCGGCGCGGACAAGGCCAGGAAGGGAAAATTCGAACTGGCCGACAAAAGCACCCTGTTTCTGGACGAAATCGCGGACATGAGCCTCAAGACCCAGGCCAAGGTGCTGCGTATTCTGCAGGAACAGCGTTTCGAGCGGGTTGGTGGCATCAAACCGATCAAGGTCGATGTCCGGGTCATCGCGGCCACCAACAAGGACTTGGGCCGGGAAATGGAAGAAGGGCGCTTTCGGTCCGATTTGTTTTACCGGCTCAATGTTTTTCCCCTGACCGTGCCGCCCCTGCGGGAGCGGACCGAGGATATTCCGGAGATGATCGCCTTTTTTTCCGAGCGCATGATCCGGGAGCAGGGCTTGCGGCCCATTCGGTTCAGTCCCGACGCCATGAGACTGCTCAAGAGCTACGCATGGCCGGGAAACGTGCGCGAGCTCAAGAATTTCGTGGAGCGCCTGTTTATCCTCTATCCCGGCCGGGAAGTGACCGGCGCCATGCTGCCCCCGGAGTATCAGGCCGTCCGCCAGCGTCCGCCGCTTCAGCTTCAGCCGTTGCCGGACGAGGCGCGCGACGTGACCGACTTCAAGGAGGCCCGCTCCAGATTCGAGGAAGTTTTTTTGCGCCACCACTTGGCGGCCGTGGATGGCAGCGTGTCCCGCCTGGCCGAGCGCATCGGTTTGGAACGCACGTATCTCTATCGCAAGCTCAAGACGCACGGCATCGGCGTGGACGAGGAACGGATTAAAAAATGATGTGTCCGGTGTCGCGAACGGGCCCGGGCCATGCGACACGCGATCAATGCCGTGTAAAATTTGATGGGCATGACCATGCGATAATGTCCCCAAAATGGATTGGGGCAATGCGTGCGTGATGGATCGCGGTGAATTTCGGTATTATTTAAATATAATTTGTAACACGTTTTGAAGAGGCTTTTGTATTCTGTGTTTTGATATTGTCGGTGCATTCATAATTTGAATGTATTTGTGTTTTGTATCGATAAATTCTATCAAAACTACGTTGACATATAAAAGAATTTAAGGATATCTTGGACTTCGTGAAAAAAAGGCCAAGGTCTCTGCACGCTGTTACCTTAAGGAGGAGGGTATGAGTCTTAGCAGACGTGAGTTTGTCAAACTGTGCTCCGCGGGCGTGGCTGGTCTGGGTATTTCCCAGATCTACCATCCCGGCATCCTGCACGCCATGACCGAGGGCGCCAAGAAGGCTCCGGTCATCTGGATTCAGGGTCAGGGCTGCACGGGCTGTTCCGTGTCGCTTTTGAACTCCGTCCATCCCAGAATCAAGGAGATTCTGCTGGACGTGATCAGCCTTGAATTCCATCCCACGGTCATGGCCAGTGAAGGTGAAATGGCACTGGAGCACATGTACGAAGTCGCCAAGAAGTTCGATGGAAAATTCTTCCTACTGGTCGAGGGCGCCATCCCCACGGCCAAGGAAGGACGCTACTGTATCGTTGGTGAAACCAAGGATGCCATGGGGCATCACAAGGAAGTCACCATGATGGATCTTGTCCGTGATTTGGCTCCCAAATCCCTGGCCACCGTGGCCGTGGGCACCTGCTCCGCCTTTGGCGGCATTCCGGCGGCCGCTGGCAATGTCACCGGGTCCAAGAGCGTGCGGGACTTTTTCGCGGACGAGAAAATCGAGAAACTGCTGGTCAACGTGCCTGGATGCCCGCCCCATCCGGACTGGATGGTCGGCACCCTGGTCGCGGCCTGGAGCCATGTGCTCAATCCCAAGGAACATCCCCTGCCCGAATTGGATGACGACGGCCGTCCGTTGCTGTTCTTCGGCGAAAACATTCATGAAAACTGTCCGTATGTTGGGCTGTATGACAAGTCCGAGTTCGCGGAAACCTTCACCAAGCCCGGCTGCAAGGCCGAACTCGGATGCAAGGGCCCGTCCACCTATGCCGACTGTTTCAAGCGTCGCTGGAACGGTGGCATCAACTGGTGTGTCGAGAACGCCGTGTGCATCGGTTGTGTGGAACCAGACTTTCCGGATGGCAAGTCTCCCTTCTATGTAGCGGAATAATTAAGGAGGACACACGTGTCACAAGCAGCTACCCCCGCAGCTGGCGCTGAAGGGCAGAAAATCAAGATTGCTATCGATCCAGTGACCCGAATCGAGGGTCACCTGAAGATCGAGGTCGAGGTCAAGGACGGCAAGGTTGCCGACGCCAAATGTTATGGCGGCATGTACCGCGGTTTCGAGCAGATCCTCAAGGGTCGTGATCCTCGGGATTCCTCCCAGATCGTGCAACGCATCTGTGGTGTGTGCCCCACGGCCCACGCCACGGCCTCGGTCATGGCCCAGGACGAAGCGTTTGGCGTGAAGGTCACCAGTAATGGCCGTATCACCAGAAATCTGATTTTGGGCGCCAACTATTTGCAGTCCCATATTCTGCATTTCTATCATCTGGCCGCCCTGGATTTCGTCAAGGGACCGGATGTTTCCCCCTTCGTGCCCCGCTATGCCAATGCCGACCTCCTGACCGATCGCATCAAGGACGCGGCCAAGGCGGACGCGACCAACACCTACGGCCTGAACCAGTACCTCAAGGCTCTGGAAATCCGTCGCATCTGTCATGAGATGGTCGCCATGTTCGGTGGCCGCATGCCGCACGTCCAGGGCTTGGTCGTCGGTGGCACCACCGAGATTCCCACGGCCGAGAAGCTGGCTGAATACGCGGCCCGTTTCAAGGAAGTGCAGAAGTTCATTCTTGATGAATACCTGCCCCTTATTTACACCCTGGGCTCGGTCTATACCGATCTCTTCGCAACGGGCATCGGTTGGAAGAACGTCGTTGCTTTTGGCGTCTTCCCGCAGGACGACGACTACAAGACCTTCCTGCTCAAGCCCGGCGTGTACATTGACGGCAAGGACGAGGCGTTCGATTCCAAGCTCGTCAAGGAATACGTTGGTCATTCCTTCTTCGATCAGTCCACTCCCGGCGGCCTGCATTACAGCGTCGGGGAGACCAACCCCAACCCGGACAAGAAGGACGCCTACAGCTTCATCAAGTCCCCGCGTTACAAGGACAAGCCCTGTGAAGTGGGTCCGTTGGCCCGCATGTGGGTGGAAAATCCCGAACTGAGCCCCGTCGGCCAGAAGATGCTCAAGAGCCTGTATGGGATCGAGGCCAAGAAATTCCGCGATCTGGGCGACAAGGCCTTCTCCATCATGGGACGTCACGTGGCCCGGGCCGAGGAGTCCTACCTCACGGCCATGGCCATTGAAGGCTGGCTCAAGGAGTGCAAACCCGGAGCCGAGACCTACGTCAAGTCCGAAATTCCGGATGCTGGCGAAGGTACCGGTTTCACCGAGGCGCCGCGCGGCTCCTTGCTGCACTTCCTGAAAGTGAAGGACAAAAAGATCGACAATTACCAGATCGTGTCCGCGACCCTGTGGAACGCCAACCCCATGGACGACATGGGACAGCGGGGTCCCATCGAGGAAGCGCTCATCGGAGTGCCGGTTCCGGACATCAAGAACCCGGTCAATGTGGGGCGGCTCATACGCTCCTTTGACCCGTGACTGGGCTGTGCCGTGCACGTGCTGCACGCTGAGACCGGTGAAGAACACGTTGTCACCGTTGACTAACGCGGATTAGTGGTATCACGAGAGGGCCGGGAAACCGGCCCTTTTTTTTCAGATTTGGCCAAGGGAGATTCAATGAAACGACTTTTGGTGCTTGGGGTGGGAAATCTGCTGCTGACCGATGAAGGCGCGGGCGTCCACGCGGTCAACGATCTGGCCAAGGAAAGTGAATGGGATTCCAGCCTGGTCGATTTTTTGGATGGGGCCACCTTTACCCAGGATATTTTTTATATTTTTCAGGAATACGAAAAAGTGCTCGTGCTGGACGCGGTCAAGGGTGGCAAGGAGCCGGGCACGGTGTATCGGTTCACCGAGGCCAACCTGCGCGACAACGAGGAACAAAGCCTGTCCCTGCACGACATTGACCTGCTCGATTCCTTGAAAATGGCCAGCCTGCTCGGGCATCGCCCCGAACTCGTCGTCATCGGCGTCGAGCCGCTGACCATCACTGAATGGTCCATGGAACTGTCCGCGCCGCTCAAGGCTGCGTACCCTGCCTTCCAGGAAGCCGCCCGGCGCGAAATCCGCGCCCTGCTGGCGTCCTGAACCCATCCCGGCCGCGCGCAAAAAAAAAGGCTCCGCCGGTAATTCCGGGGAGCCTTCATGAGTCCTGATTCCGGGAGAATTATTTTTTGCCGTCTTTCTGGGGGGCTGGCGCGGGAGCAGGAGCGGCGGGCGCGGCCGGAGCGAATTCCTTGCGCATTTCCTCGGTCAGACCTTCCAGCTTGGGGACCACGTTCTGCATGTACGACCGGGCCACGGTCATGCTCTGCTGCATGAGCTCGGGCATTTTGGCCGTGACCTTCTTGCCCAGGTCGGATTTGTAAAAATCAACCAAACCCTTGGTTTCCTCTTCGGTGAAGACCTTGGTGTAGAGATCCAGATACTGGTCCTTCACCTTGTTCCAGGACATATCCTCTTTGAGGATGGCATCGAACCGCTTGGAATATTTCTCAAGCTTGGGCTTGTCGGCTTCCTGGACATTCATCTGGGCCGTGATCTGCTGGAAGATCATGGCCACCTGGGCCTTCATTTTTTCCATGACCGTGTCCCCATCGGTGATCTTGATGAGTTCCTCGGCCAGGGCACGGTGTTCCTTGACGCCGCTGTAGGCTGGGGCACACGTCAAAACAAAACAACACACAAGAACAAATTTTTTGAACATGAAGTCTCCTTGACTGCGATCGGACGCGGTCCGGTTGCGCCGCATTGCTGCCGATGCGTAACGGGATCTGCCTGGGTGGTTGGCGGATATCGCCGGGATGGCTCTATCTAGTGGAGGCCTTGGCGGAAGACAAGAAATTCCTTGGCCCGCCATGTTCAGAGTTCGGTCGTGATCGCCGCCGCCGCGCGCTTGGCCTTGGCCACGGCCTTGTCCACGTTTTCGTCCCTGGCCACGACCACGCCCATGCGTCGTTTGCCAGAAACTTCCGGCTTGCCGAACAGGCGCAGGTCCGTGTCCGGCTCGGCAAGAGCCTTTTCGAGGCCTCCAAAACGGACCCGCGTGGAAGCGCCTTCAACCAGAATGACGCTTGAAGCCGATGGTCCGTGCTGGCGGATGGTTGGCACGGGCAAGCCCAAAATGGCCCGGGCGTGCAGGGCGAATTCGGACAAATCCTGAGAGATGAGGGTGACAAGCCCGGTGTCGTGGGGGCGGGGCGAAACCTCGCTGAAGTAGACCTTGTCGCCCTTGACGAAAAGTTCCACTCCAAAGATACCGCGCCCCCCGAGTGCGCCGGTCACGGCTTCGGCCATGCGCCGTGCCTCGTTCAGCGCTGTCTCGCTCATGGGCTGGGGCTGCCAGGATTGCTGGTAGTCCCCGTCTTTCTGGTAATGCCCGATGGGCGCGCAAAAAGTCGTGCCGCCACTATGGCGGACCGTGAGCAGGGTGATTTCGTAGTCGAAATCCACGAAGCCCTCGACAATGACCTTGCCCGCGCCGGTGCGACCACCCTCCTGGGCGTATTTCCAGGCGTTTTCGATGTCGTCCGGGGTTCCGACCACGGACTGTCCCTTGCCTGAGGAGCTCATGATGGGCTTGACCACGCAGGGCATACCCACGGCGTTGATGGCGGCGAGATATTCGGCATGGGTTTCGGCGAATCGGTAGGGCGAGGTCGCCAGACCCAGTTCCTCGGCGGCCAGACGGCGGATGCCTTCGCGGTTCATGGTCAGTTTCGCGGCGCGGGCCGTGGGGATGACGGTGAAGCCTTCGGCTTCCAGCTCAACCAGGGTGTCCGTGGCGATGGCCTCGATTTCAGGAACGATGTACTCGGGCTTTTCGGATTCGATGATCCGGCGCAGGGCCGCTCCGTCCAGCATGGACACGGAGTATGCGCGGTGGGCGACCTGCATGGCCGGGGCGTTGGCATAGCGATCCACGGTGATGACTTCCACGCCCAGGCGTTGGAGTTCGATAACCACTTCCTTGCCCAGCTCGCCGGAGCCGAGCATGAGAACCTTGGTGGCCGTGGGGGAGAGGGGGGTTCCAATGCGTGTCATGTCTACCTCGTGCGTGATTGGTGTGCGGTGCGGGCTCCCTAGCTTATCCGTCGTCGCTTGGCCAGGACCGTAAAAGGCTTGACGCTCCTGGCGGCCCCGCGCAAAAGAACAGGACTTTTTTGGAGGTCTACATGTCTATGCAAAAATTCGTGCTCTCTGTCATCGGTAAGGATAAGCCGGGCATTCTGGCTAATATATCGACAATTTTATTCGAACATGGCTGCAATATCGAGGACGTCAGTCAGACCATTCTGCAAACCGAGTTCGCGTCCATTTTCATCGTGCTCAATCCGGATAATCATCCCCTGGAAGAAATCGGACAGGCGTTGAACCGGTCCTTGGACTCCATGGATTTAAGCGCCCATCTGCGGCCCATGACCACTGTGCCCGCGCCCAAGAGCGACGCGGCCCAGCCTTTTGTCATCACCACCAGGGGCGCGGACAAGCCTGGCACCATTTCCGGCGTGACCGCGGCCATCGCGTCCCTGTCCTGCAATGTGACCAACTTTCGGGCCATCATCACCCAGGAGGCGGGCGTGGATGAAATGATCATGATTTTCGAGGTGGACATGCCCCAGGGCGTCGACCACCGCCGTTTGCGTCACGTCATGCAGGATGCCTGCTCCGGATTCGGGCTGGACGTATCCGTTCAGCACCGCGATATTTTTGAAACGATTCACCGCATTTAGGAGATCCGGCATGCTTAATGACCGCGAAGTTCTGTCTACATTGTCCATGATCAAGAACGAGAACCTGGATGTGCGCACCGTAACCCTGGGCATCAGCCTTCTGGACTGCGCCTCGCACGACCTGTCCCGGTTCACCGACACCATTTATACCCGCATCACCACCTTGGCCAAGGATCTGGTCACCGTGTGCGACGAGGTTGGAGACCGCTACGGCATCCCGGTGGTCAACAAGCGCATTTCGGTCAGCCCCATCGCCGTGGCCGCCGCGCCGTTCGACAGCCGGGGCATGATCGAGGTCGCCAAGACTTTGGACAGGGCCGCCAAGGATGTGAACGTCGATTTCATCGGCGGCTTCGGAGCCCTGGTCGAGAAAGGCATGGCCAAGGGTGACCTGGCCCTGATCGAAGCCATCCCCGAGGCCTTGGACGTGACCGACCGCATGTGTTCGTCCGTTAATGTGGCCACGACCCGTGCCGGCATCAACATGGACGCCGTGGCCCTCATGGGGCGGACCATCAAGGCCACGGCCGAGCGTACCAAGGACCGCGACGCATTGGGTTGCGCCAAGCTGGTCGTCTTTGCCAACATCCCGGAGGATGTGCCCTTCATGGCCGGAGCCTATCTCGGCGTGGGCGAGGCCAGCTCGGTCATCAACGTCGGGGTCAGTGGCCCTGGCGTGGTCAGGAAGGCCATTGACCGGGCCGTGGCCGACAACCCTGGCGCCCATTTGGGGCAGCTGGCCGATGTCATCAAACGTACGGCCTACAAAGTGACCCGCGTCGGCGAGATCATTGGCCGCGAAGTGGCCCGGCTTCTGGGTGTGGAGTTCGGCATCGTCGATCTGTCCCTGGCTCCGACCCCCAATGTCGGTGACAGCGTCGGCGAGATCTTCCAGTCCCTGGGTCTGGGTGCCATTGGTGTCCCCGGCTCCACGGCCGCCCTGGCCATGCTCAACGACGCCGTGAAGAAAGGCGGGGCCTTTGCCAGCTCCCGTGTCGGGGGCCTCAGCGGCGCGTTTATTCCGGTCAGCGAGGATCTCAATATCGCGGCGGCCGCCTCCAGTGGACAGCTTTGCCTGGAGAAGCTCGAAGCCATGACCGCTGTCTGCTCCGTGGGTCTGGACATGGTCGCCCTGCCCGGGGACACAACAGCTGAAACCTTGTCCGGGATTATTGCCGACGAAATGGCCATCGGCATGATCAACAAAAAAACCACGGCCGCCCGCCTTATCCCGGTGTTGGGTAAAAAAGCCGGAGACAAGGTCTTTTTCGGAGGTCTGTTGGGCGAGGCCGAAATCATGCCGGTGCGCTGCAATAACGTGTCCGGCGGATTTATCGGCCGGGGTGGAGCCATTCCCGCGCCCTTGCAGGCGCTTATCAATTAATTGGGCGCCCGGTCATGGTGTGCGGATTTTGTCACGCAGGAGGGATTATGGATTTGAAGGAAAAGGTTGGAACGGATCGGATCGCCGTGGGTATTGCCATGGCCGCGCTGCTGCTGCTTTTTGTCTTTTTCTATGCCCTGCAGCAAAACGTGACCGGCCTGGGCCGCGAAATCGAGGAGCTCAAAAGCCTGAACCAGGCCGTGCTCGACCTGGACAATCGACACACTGTTTTGGACGGCAAGGTCACGGAACTCAATTCCCTGCCGCGTAGGACAACCAGCATGACCATGGAAAATCAAGTCCGGGAAATGGCCCATGCCACCCAGGATCTGGACCAACGCCTGGACGGCAAGCACCGTGATAAACTGGCCGTGATCCAGACCTTGCTCCAGGAAATCGGCGAGGATTTGCACCACGGCAAATAGACGTTGCCCTGTTTGAATGCACGAGGGTCCGCCGGCATGGTGCTGGCGGACCCTTTTTTGTGCGCCGGGTCCGGGGTTATTTTTGGGCCGCGTCGAATTGGAACATGCCGTCGGCGTAGACGACCACGCTTTGGCCGTTTGTGAGCACGGCCGTGACCGTTTTGGACTCGGTGTTGACCAGATCCCAGTGCAGGGCCGAGTCGTTAAAACCCAGTTCCTGCTTGCGTTGCGGTGTCAGATCGGCCGGGTCGCCGGCATAGGTGTCGGCGTAGGATGCGCCCACGGCCACGTGGCAGTTGCCGTTCGCGCCGCCGAAGTTTTCGTCGAACAGGGTGTGGGCCATGAAGGCGTCGATGCGCGAAAAGCGTTTGTCGGTCAGGGAAAATTCGCCCAACTGGCAGGCGCCGGGATCCATTTCCAACTGGGAGCGGACGAAATCAGCACCCTGGTCGGCTTTGAGCACCGTGGCCCTGCCCTCGCGGAATTCAAGGGTCACGCCGCTGACCAGGTTGCCGTTGCGATAAGATGGCTGATCCGCGTGGTAGACGCCTTCGGTCCGACGGTAGTCCGGTGAGAGGAAGAGTTCGAAACTCGGGATGTTGTGACCGGATACGCCGATCCAGCGTCGGGACTGGCCGGGATACACGCGCAGGTCCGTGCCGGCGGAGCGCACATGGTAATGGTCCACGTCCATGGCGTTGAGCCATGTTTTAACTGCTTCGGCCTCGCGGAAAATGTTCTCCCAGGTCGTGGCCGGGTCCACGTCATCCAGATAGGCCGCGCGCACGATTTGGGCCGTATAGTCGGCTTCGCTCAGGCCCGCGTTTTCGGCCAGGGCGGGCGTGGGCATGAGGCACAGGGTCCAGCCGAAGTGGCGTTCGGCCTCGCGCTGGTCCAGGATGTCGCGCAGGTATTTGCGGGCCAGGGCGGCGGTGGCGATTTTGGTTGGCGGTGTATCCTTCAGGTGAGTGATGGAATCCGGGGCCAAAAGCGAGATTAGGCCATCCAGACGTTCGTACAATTCCCGGTCCCCGGGGACGACGAAGGACAGCTGGTCGGCTCCGGCCGCGGTGTAATAGCCTTTTTCGAGGCCGCTTGTCGGATTGATGCGCACCACGGGATTGAGCCCCTTGGTCAGGAGTAGGATCTGGACCTTTTCGGCCAGGGGAAGGGCGGCCAGATCCGTGCGTACGAGCACGATATCGCCGGGGACAAAGGGGGTGACGCGGGCTTTTTGCATGCCCCAGAAAAGAACCTGGGCATATTTTTCGAGCTGGATTTCGGTCAGCATGATTCTCCTTGGATGGCGGCGCGGCCCAGCAGGCCGGCCAGCCGTGTTTTTTCCGGTTCGGTGAAAAGGATGTCGTCCATGGGCGGCAGGGCGTTGTCCGCCCGCCACGCCTGGTGCAGCTCGTGGTAATTGGCGCCGAGGGCCAGGCCCGGATCGAGCGTAAGCGCCTGGGCCGTGGTCGCGATGGCTTGGGGCGTGCCCTCGATTTCCAGAAAATGGCCAAAGGGCAGGATGTCGAGAAAAACGCGGGCTGCGGCCATATCCCACACGGCCCGGAATTTTTCGTAGCGCAGGCGCGCCACGTAGCCCAGACCGCGCAGGACAAGGTCCATTTGGGTGAAGGACGCCACCGCGCATTCGACTTCGCGCAGGGCCTTGACGCCGGCCGGCGAGGGTTCGGCCAGCGGTTCCTTGAAGGTCAGCAGGGCCTCGTCGCCAGCCTGCCTGAGGCGCAGCAGCTTGCGCGCGCCAAGGAGTTCGCCGTCGCGGTCGTAGACCGTGTTGGCCTCGAAGTGCCAGGGCGTGCGGAGTTTTCCCATGGCCGCGAGGCGAGGCTCCAGGGCCGGGCAGTCGTCCAGGCGGAATTTGGACTCCGTTTCCGTGCTCACGGCCAGAACACCGCCAGAACGATGGGTGCCAGGGCCAACCGGTACCAGGCAAAGGAACGCAGGGTCAGACGGCCCAGGAGCTGGATGAAAATTTTGACCGCCGCCCAGGCCGACACGAAAGACACCAGAAAGCCCACGGCCAGGACTGTCAAATCGTCCGGGCTGAACAGGGTCCAGCTTTTGAGCAGGTCGTAGCCCGTGGCCGCGAACATGAGGGGCACGGCCGCGATGAAGGAGTATTCGGCGGCCACCTTGCGTTCGCTCCCCAAAATCATGCCGCCCATGATGGTTGCCGCCGAGCGCGAGAATCCCGGCCAGAGGGACAGGCACTGAAAGCAGCCGATGCCCAGGGCCAGGCCCGGCGTGATGGCGTCCAGATCGCGCACCGTGCTTCGGCTGGCTCGGTTTTCCACCATGAGGATGGCCACGGCGCCCACGGCCAGGGCCACGGCCACGGTGACGGGCGAGAACAAATGGTCCTTGATGAAGGAATGGGCGAAGAGTCCGAGCAGGGCCGCTGGCAGCGAAGTCAGGAAAAGAAGGTACATGCCGCGCACGCCGCTGAAGGTGCGCGTTGTGGGGCGTATCAGACCCCAGAAAGTCGGCCAGTAGAGCGCGACCACGGCCAGGATGGCCCCGAGCTGGATGACGATTTCAAAGGTTTCGGCCTTGGGGCCGGTGAAGCCGAGTAGGTGGCCGGTGATGATCAGGTGCCCGGTGGAGGACACGGGCAGAAATTCGGTCAGTCCTTCGACAATGCCGAGGATAATGGCATTGAGATACGAGGTCATGGATGTGCCGCCTTGGGGTCGAAAAAGTTCGTCCTAACCGGGGGATAGGGGAGGGTCAAGCCGGTGTTGCCGAGGCGCGCGGCATGGGCTAGGCACGGCTTTTCGCACAAGGAGGTTCCAATGCGCACGTTGCGTTTCTATAAGATCAGCCCTGGAGGCAACGCCACGATCCTCGTTCTCGATCCCGTGGCTCCGGAAGACCGCGCGCCCTTGGCCCGGACTCTTCTGGACGCGAACCACCTGCAGGCCGAACAGGTCGGCTATCTGGATCTTTCGTCCACGCCGGTGCGCCTGGACATGATGGGCGGCGAGTTTTGCGGCAATGCCTGCCGGGCCGCGGCCGCAGTCATGTATCGGGAAGGACGGGGATTGGCCGACGAGAACGGGTCGTGGCGTGGCGTGTTGCGCGTTTCCGGTGCGGATCGTCCTTTGGCCGTGCGCGTCGTGCCCATGGGAAATGAACTGGAGTGCGGGGTGGAAATGCCCATGCCGGCGGTGGATGCCGTCAGCGAGGTCGGGCCGGGGATCGGTTTGGTCCGGCTACCGGGCATTGTGCATCTCTGCCTGGATGAACGCGCGCATCCGTTTCCGGCCGATTATGGCCGGGTCGCGGCGGAGTTGCGGCAGCGTTTCGGTTTGACGGCGGAAGATGCCGTGGGGTGTGTCTGGCATCGGCAGGAACACGGCGTCCAGGCCATTCGGCCCGTGGTCTGGGTCCGGTTCACGGATTCGATCTGCTTCGAGACGGGTTGCGGGTCCGGCAGTCTGGCCCTGGCCCTGTGGCTGGGCAGGCGGCAAAATTTTCCCACCAGCCTGCACGTTTTGCAGCCCAGTGGCGGCGAGATCGGCGTGCGCCGGGAACCAGGCGAGGCCCCCTGGATTTTCGGCCCCGTGACCGTGATCGCCCGGGGCGAAACCTGGGTCTGATTACTTCTTCATGCCCAGGGCGGTCTGCACGACCTGGTCGGACGTGGTGATGACCTTGCTGTTGGCGTCGAAGGCCTTTTGCGTGGTGATCATGTGCACGAATTCCGTGGCCAGATCGACATTGGAGTTTTCCAGCGTGCTGCCCACGATGGATCCCAGTTTGCCCTCGCCGGCCCAGCCGCTGGTGGCGGCCCCGGAATCCTTGGTGGCCGAGAACAAATTGCCGCCTTCCCGGAATAACCCCTGGGGATTGATGAAGTCCGCCAGCGCGATTTTGTAAAGTTCTTGCTCTTGCCCATTGGAAAACTTGCCCACGATAATCCCGTTGCCGTCGACATGGGTCGATTGCAATGCCCCCTCCGCATACCCATTCTGGGATTGATGGATGGTGCTGGAGCCCGTGGCGTAGGCCGTGGTGCTCAACGGATTCTTTTGTGGGTCCGCGAGCTTGGGAAGTGCCGTGGGGTCGTTGCCCAGTTCCGCCATGGTCGCCGCGCCGCCCTTGAGATCCCACTCCCCGGTGGCGTTGACGCCAAAATCCAGGGAACTGGTGATGGCGGTTCCGTCGGCCAGGGTCATGGTGAAGGTTGGGAAACCATCCTCGGACAGGGGCACCGGTGTCCACGTGGTCGCGTCGTCTGTCGTGCCCTGAAACGCGCTGAGGTTGTCGAGCTCGCCCGCCGGAGAAAAGGTGAGTGTGCCGGCCATGAGGATGCCGGCCTTGGTGTTCAGGGCGGAGCCGTCTTCCTCCGGGGGCACGGTCAGCAGGTATTCCCAGGTGGTGTGCCCGCTGGGGCTCTCGGTGCTCTCCGAGGCCGGATCGAAATAGGCGGTGACGACATGGGCGTCCCCGTTGGCGTCGTAAATTTTCAGGGCCGAGGTGTAGGTATAGGAGCCGGCGCCCAGGGGCTCCTCGGCTGTGGCGTCCCAGTTGGTGAAAAGGGCGGTGAACGGGCTGTCCTCGTTGACGGAAAGATCCTGGGACCCCGAATCCAGGTTGACCATCATCTGGACCTTGGAGGTCATTTCCGGAGTGGACACAATGGGATCACCGTTTTCGGTGCTCAGTTTCACATCCTGAAGAGGAGCATCCTCGGCCGGGATCGCGGTCAGGCCGTTCTTCATTTCCTCGGGCGTGAGCTGGTATCCTTGCACGACGTTCTTGTTGGGGTCGAGCAGGTAGCCATCCTTGTCGAAGGTGAAATTACCCGCCTTGGTGTAATACACGTCTTCGGATTCCGGCGGCGAAACCATGAAAAAGCCATTCCCGGAAATAGCCATATCCATGGAATTGTTGGTGGTTTCAAGGGGACCCGCGTCCATGTCCCGCCACACCGAACTCACGCCAACGCCTTGCCCGATCTGGTTGCCAACACTGGCGCCAGTGAGTTCCTGGCTGAGCAAATTACTGAACAGAAGCCGCGAGGACTTGAATCCAACGGTGCTCATGTTGGCGATATTGTCGGAAATGACCGACATGCTCTCTTGCTGGGCCATGACCCCGCTGGTGCCGATATAGATGGATGAGGAGATGCTCATGCTCGTGGTCTCCTGAGTGACGTGGACAAATCAGGCGGCGGGAAATGCCGCTCGGAAGGGGATAAGCAGGATTGGTGCCAGTCAGGATGGCAGTGTGGCTGGTTCACGAAATGGCGCGTGGCACATGCCGCGCGCCATCGGTGCGGAAGGTTCAGGCCATGGCCATCAGACGGGCGATGCGCTCTTCCATGGGCGGATGGGTCGAGAACAGACTGGCCAGACGAGAGGCCGTGAGCGGGTTGACGATGAACATGTGCGAGGTGGCCGGGGTGGCCTCCTGCATGGGGATCATGGTCGAGGCCTGCTGCAGCTTGTTCAGGGCGCTGGCCAGGGCGCGGGGGTTGCCGCTGATTTTCGCGCCCATTTCATCGGCCATGAACTCGCGCGAGCGGGACACGGCCATCTGGATCAGCATGGCCGCGATGGGCGCGATGATGGCCATGGCCAGGCCGCCGATCACGCTGCCGCCGCCTTCTTCGTCGTCACTTCTGCCCATGCCGAAAATGGCCGCCCACTGCAGCATGTTGCCCAGCATGGAGATGGCGCCGGCAATGGTCGCGGCGATGGTCGAGATGAGGGTGTCGCGGTGCAGGACATGGGACAATTCGTGGGCCATGACGCCTTCCAGTTCGTCGCGGGACAGGATGCGCATGATGCCCTGGGTCGCGGCCACGGCGGCGTGTTGGGGGTTGCGGCCCGTGGCGAAGGCGTTGGGACTGTCCGACGGAATGACATAAACCTTGGGCATGGGCAGGTTCGCCTTGCGGGCCAGATTTTCCACGATGCCGTAAAAGTCCGGACTGTCGGCGCGGCTCACCTCCCGCGCCCCGTACATCTTGAGCACGATTTTGTCCGAATACCAGTAGGAGAAGAAGTTCATGCCGCCGGCGATGATGAAAGCGATGACCATGCCGCTCCTGCCGCCGATGGCGCCACCCATGGCGACCAAAAGCAGGGTCAGGAGGGTCAAGAGAAACGTGGTTTTGATGGTGTTCATGGATTCCTCCGGGTTGTGCGCGGATAAAGAAAAAGACCTTTACCCGCATGGCTGTGGATAAAGGTCTGGCTGATCACGACTGAAGTCGGATTCCCGGGTCCGGGCGGGCGGCCGGATTGGCGGACCCTGGGTCGGCCGAACCGTGCGTCCGGGCCGATAGCTACTCCCCTTTGAGAGTTACCAAATAGGTACCGGAAATTGGCGTGTCAAGGGCGGCCCTCAGGCCGCGCCATTGTCGCCGTTCTCCACGGCGTCCTCATTGGGGCCTTTGCGCTCCTCTTCCTCGCGGATGACGCGGCGCAGCACCTTGCCGACGATGGACTTGGGCAGATCGTCGCGGAATTCCACCTGCTTGGGCACCTTGTAGTTGGCCAGTTTTTCCCGGCAAAAGGACAGGATTTCGGTTTTTGTCAGGTTGTGCCCTTCACGCACGACAATGTAGGCCTTGATGATCTCTCCCCTGGTCTTGTGCTTGATGCCGACGGTGACCGCCTCCTTGATGGCCGGATGCTCGTGAAGAACTTCATCGATTTCGCGCGGGTAGACGTTGTAGCCGCCGGTCAGGATGAGGTCCTTCTTGCGGTCCACGATGAAGAAATAGCCTTCCTCGTCCATGTAGGCGATGTCGCCGGTGTAGAGCCAGCCGTTTCTGAGGACCGAGGCCGTTTCGTCCGGGCGGTTCCAGTAGCCGCGCATGACCTGGGGACCACGGATGACCAGTTCGCCGATTTTGCCCACGGGCAGGGGCAGGGAACCCACTTCCATGTCCACGATGGCCGCCTCGGTATCCGGAAAGGGCAGGCCGATGGAGCCGTTTTTGCTGTTACCGCGCAGCGGGTTGAGGTGCGTGATGGGCGAGGCCTCGCTCAGGCCATAGCCCTCGACGATATGCGCGCCGGTCAGGCGGTTGAATTTTTCCATGACCGGCACGGGCATGGGCGCGGAGCCGGAAATACAGTAGCGGACCGAGGACAGGTCGTATTTTTCCAGATTTTTTTGTTGCAACAGCGCGATGAAGATGGACGGCGCGCACGGGAAAATGGTCGGACGGTGTTTGTCGATGGTCTTGAGCACGTTCAGGGGCTCGAATTTGGGCAGCGGAACCAGGGTCGCGCCGATGAGGGTCCCGAAATTGACGCACACGGTCAGACCATAAATGTGAAAAAAGGGCAGCAGGCCAAGCATGATCTCGCCGTTTTCGCGGATGGAGTAGAGCACGGCCTGGCATTGCTGGGCGTTTGCCGTCAGGTTGGCGTGGGTGAGCATGACCCCCTTGGACACGCCCGTCGTGCCGCCGGTGTATTGGAGCATGGCCAGATCGTTCACCGGGTCGACGGGATGCGCCCCGCGAATGGTCGTGCGCGCCAGCAGCGTTTTCCAGGGGATCACGGTCCGCCCGTCGTGGGGGATGGCGCCGAGCTTGTATTCGCGGCGGGATTTGATGGTGTAGAGGATGTTCAGCGGAAAACCGAGACAATCGGCCATGGACGTGACGAAGATCCGATCCAGGTTCAGCTTGGGGCGCAGGGCGTGGATGCGCTTCCAGAGCAGATTGATGGTGATCAGGGTTTTGGCGCCGGAATCGTTGAAATGATGGACGATCTCTTTTTCCATGTAGAGCGGGTTGGTCATGACGACAACCGCGCCCAGGCGGTGGCAGGCCCAGTAGGAGATGATCGTTTGCGGGCAGTTGGGGAGCATGATGGCCACGCGGTCGCCGGGACGCACGCCAGCCCTGTACAGATTGCTGCTGGCCAGTTCCACTAGGCGTTGGAGCTTTTTGTAGCTGACCGTCCAGTTGTTGAAGACGATGGCCGGGCGGTTTGGAAAGTTGGCCGCGGCGCGTTCCAGGATCTGGTGGAGCGGCAGGGTTTCGTAGTCCAGATTCGGGCTGACTTCCTGATCGTAATGCTTGAGCCAGATTTTGTTGATCCCCTCGGCGATCATCGCGTCCTCGTCGGCTAGAAATGAATGGGATTTGGCGTGCGCTATCGGTCCAGCACCATGAGCACTTCCATGTGCCAGGTGCCTGGAAACATGTCGAGCAGGGCCATGGTCGAGATTTGCCAGCCCGCCTCCAGAAGCGGCTTGGCGTCGCGGATGGTGTTGACCACGTCGCAGGAGATCCAGATCAGTCGGCGCGGGCCGGGCAGGGCCAGCAGGGTCCGCGCGATGTTTTTGGCGCCGGTGCGCGGCGGGTCCAGGATGACCACCTCTGGATCGAAGTCGTGGACCATCTTCCATGCTTTGGGTTTGCCCAGATCCGCGTCGCGGAAGCGGACGCTCCGCAGTCCGAGCCGGGCGGCGTTGCGCGCTCCGGTCCGGGTCGCGGCCGCGCAGCCTTCCACGGCCAGGATCGTCTTGCCCTGGCTGGCCAGGGGCAGGGCAAAATTGCCGGCCCCGGCAAACAGGTCGGCCACGCGGGTGGCTCCGTCCACGGCCCGCACGGTTCTGCGGACCAGTTCCTGATTGAGGGACCAGTTGGCCTGGAAAAAAGTCGCGGCCGGCAGATGCACGGACAGGCCGAAGTCGGGAAAGGAAAATTCAAGCTCCCTGGCCGAGCGTTCGTGGACCGCTTCGCCGGTCACGGGACTGGCCGCGATGGTGAACCGGCCGTCGGGCAGATCCGCCGCCAGGTCCGGCATGGAGCGGGCCAGGGGGGCCGCCAGGAGATGGCAGTCCGTCAAGGTCACCAGTTCGTTGCTGGCGTGGGCCATGGCATGGGGGCGGCCGTTTCGGACGTGGATCTGGCCGCGCCAGCGGTAGCGCCAACCCTGGGGACTGGGGATCACCTCCAGATTCTCCAGCGCGCGCGGTCCGCGTTCCCGTCCCAACGCCCGCCCGACCGCGTCGCGGAGCATGGCTTCCTTGAGCTGGAGACCATGATCCGGGGAGACAATGCCGAAGCGCGACCCGCCGCAACGGTCGGCATGCGGACAGGGATGGGTTTGCCGCAGCGGTGATGGCGCGAGAATTTCCTCGGCCTCGGCCAATATGTAGTCCTTGGCAGTCTTGACGACGCGCACACGGACATCCTCGCCGGGCAGAACGCCGGGTTCCACCATGACCACCTGGCCGGAATCAAGACGGGCCAGGCCCCGGCCGCGCCAGAGCAGCTTTTCGATATGGACGGTCAAGGCTTCGTTCATGCCGGACGAAATCCGAGCCAGGCCGTGAAAATGCGCTGGAGAAGCTTGACGGCGGCGGTCTCCGAAACCTGGGAGCCGTGGATGGGAGCCAGTTCGCACATGTCCATGCCCACCAGCTCCGGGCCGCGTCCGTCCCGCCACAGCTCCGTCCAAAAGCGCGTCATCCAGGCATAGGCGATGCCGCCGGGTTCCGGCGTGCCCGTGCCGGGAATGACGCCGGGGTCCATGCCATCGACGTCAAAGGAAATGTAGAGCGGTCGGACCCCAATGAAGGCGCGGACGCGGCGGGCCGCTTCGTCCGGGGCGGGCAGGTCCCAGGCGAACAGGGTCAGCAGGTCTTCCGGTGCCTGGGCGCGCATGAAATCCCGCTGGTCGGCGCAGATGGAGCGGATGCCGATTTGCGCCAGGGGAATGCCCATCTGCCGGGCCCTGGCCATGATGCAGGCGTGGGACAAAGAACTGCCCTCGTATTCGGGGCGCAGGTCGGCGTGGGCGTCGATGTGCAGGATGGCCAAGTCCGGATATGCCGCGTGGTAGAACTCGAAGAGGGGCAGGGGCACGGAATGCTCGCCGCCCAGGGTCAGGATGAAATCCGTGCGGGCGTTGAATTCCCGCAGCCGCTGCCGCATGGCGTGGTGCACGCCCTCGGGTCCGCTGACCGGAAGATGCAGCTCGGCCAGGGGGGTGAAGTGGGCTAGGTCGGCCAGGTCCAGATCCAGTTCCGCGTCCAGGGATTCGATCTGCACACTGGCCCGGAACAGGGCTTCGGGACCCAGACGCGTGCCGGTGCCAAAACTGACCGTGCCCTCGAAGGGCACGGACAAGATAAAAATATTCCGGCCCTGCTGGGGGCCGAGGTCAAAAAAATCATGGGGCATGAAACTCTCCGTCACGGGGCGGCCGGACCGCCCCTGGTGGGGATTAGAGCGGAGTGCGGGAGCGCAGCAGAATGCTGTTGATGCCGCTCGCCTTGAGTTTGTCCTTCAAGGTCTTGGCCGAGTCGACCGTGCCCTGATGGTGGACGTAAATGCGGTACCACGTCTTGCCTTCATGGGTGGCCGTGACAACCGAGGTCTTGAATCCGCCGGGCGCGATCTGTTTCAGGAATGTCTGGGCCTGATCCATGGAAGCCAGGGCCGCGATCTGGTAATTGAAAACAAACACTTCTTCCTTGCCGGCGGCCAGATCGGCGGGCACGGTCGGCGCCGATTTTTCGGAGGCCTTGTCCGTGGGCTTGGGCGCGGCAGGCTTGGCCGCCTTGGGCACGGCTTTCGGGGCCGGAGCGGGTGCGGCCTTGGCCGGCGCCGAGGCCGTCGCGACCTGATTCGGCTCCTGCTTCAGCTTGTCGAAAAACTCCAGTTCCTCGGCCTTGAGGACTTCCTCGTTGCGTTCGGTCAAGAGGGGGAAGTCTTCGGGCAGGATTTGTTGCGCCGCTTCCAGGGCCATTATCTCGGGCTGATAGCCGCGTCCGACAATGACCCCAAGAATAAAGGACCAGGCCATGCCGATGACGACCAGCACGGCCAGGGACAAAAATCCCGAGAGACCAAGCTGGAAAATGAATTTTTTGTTTTCTTTTTTGGTGGTGCGTGGCTTGCGCGTGATCATGATGAGTCCGGTCCACCTCGTCTACATGCGTTCCGGCGCGTGCACGCCGAGCAGGTCGAGACCCGTCTTGATGACCGTGGCCACGGCCCCGAACAGAAGCAGCCTGGCCCGGAGCAGGTTTTGGTCTTCGCCGGACAGAATGTGATGCACGGTATAGTAGCGGTGGAGCAGTCCGGCTAGTTCCATCAGATAATAGCTGACGTGGTGGGGCGAAAGCGTGCGCGCGGCCAGTTCCACGGTATCGGCGAAGGCGTCCAGGCTCTTGAACAGGGCTTTGTCCTCGGGCGTGGTCAGCAGGGACATGAGTTCCATGGACGGCGCGGGCAGACTGACGTCCTGTTCCTCGGCCTTGCGCATCAGCGAGCAGACGCGGGCGTGGGCGTACTGCACGTAATAGACCGGGTTGTCCATGGACTGCTGTTTGACCACGTCCAGATCGAAATCCAGGTGCGAGTCGCTTTTGCGGGACAGAAAGATGAAGCGGGCCGCGTCCACCCCGACTTCGGCGCAGACATCGGCCAGGGTTTCGAACTTGCCGGCCCTGGTGGACATGGCGATCTGTTCGCCGCCCTGGATGAGATTGACCAATTGCACGAGAATGACCTGCAATGCCTCGCGGTCCTTGCCCATGGCCTCGATGGCCGCCTTCATGCGCGGCACGTAGCCGTGGTGGTCCGCCCCCCAGATGTCGACCATCATGTCGAAGCCGCGTCCGATCTTGTGATCGTGGTAGGCGATGTCCGAGGCGAAATAGGTCAGCAGACCGTCGGATTTTTTGAGCACCCGGTCCTTGTCGTCGCCAAAATCCGTGGATTTGAACCACAGGGCGCCGTCCTTTTCGTAGGCCAGACCCTCGGCCAGAAGCCGGTTCAGGGTGGCCTCGACCTGACCGCCATCGACCAGGCTCTTTTCCGAGAACCAGTGCTGGTGCTCGACCCGAAAGTCGATCAGGTCTTGCTTGATGCCGTCCAGGATGTCCTTCATGCCTCGCTCGTAACAGAGGTCCAGGGCCTCGGCCTCGGGCAGATCGAGCAGGGCGCGGCCGTGTTCGGACAACAGCTGGTTGGAGATGTCCTTGATGTATTCGCCCCGGTAGCAGTCTTCCGGAAATTCGATGTCGAGACCGCAGGCCTGCTGATAGCGGACCCACACGGCCAGGCCCAGGAGGCGCATCTGGCGGCCGGCGTCGTTCAGGTAGTATTCGGTCTGCACCTCGTGGCCGCTGAAGCGCAGCACCCGGGTCAGGCTGTCGCCCACGGCCGCGCCCCGGCCATGGCCGATGTGTAGCGGGCCGGTCGGGTTGGCGGAGACATATTCGACCTGGACCTTGCGCCCCTGACCAATGTCCACGCGGCCGAAATTGGCGCCCAGGGCCAGGGCGTCCAGGGCCACGGATTGCCAGAACGCGGATTTGAACGTGAAATTGATGAAGCCCGGGCCG